>NZ_JBHTSF010000039.1:0-23903 GCF_042795295.1 Streptomyces sp. NPDC056486 | reverse complement strand
CCATCCACATCCGCGACTCAAAGCTTCCCCCGGAGACAGGCCCCCGCCTGACCGTTCCGGCCCCCGCCTGGTCCACCTTCCTGGCGTACGCCACCCACGCCACCGAGGAGTCGGCCCTCTTCATCAAGCGGATGGCGGAGGAAGCGTGAGTGAGCAGCTGGCCTGGTTCAAGTCGAGTTACAGCGACGATGAGGGCGGCGCATGCCTCGAAGCCGCCCTCGACTGGAGCAAGTGCACGCACAGCGATGCTGAGGGCAGCAACTGCGTCGAAGTCGCCTTGGGCTGGAGCAAGTCCACATACAGCGACGATGAGGGCGGCGCCTGCCTCGAAGTCGCCCCGGACTGGCGGAAGTCGAAGTACAGCGACTCCGAGGGTGGCAACTGCGTAGAGATAGCCCCCTGCCCCACTGCCATCCACATCCGCGACTCAAAGCTTCCCCCGGAGACAGGCCCCCGCCTGACCGTTCCGGCCCCCGCCTGGTCCACCTTCCTGGCGTACGCCACCCAGCCCTGATCGCGCCCATTCTCAATAAAGTCCCGCCAATCGACGCCTTTTGCGGGCCCCCAGCGGGACTTTCCTGCAGTTCACCCCGGAGCTCAAGCTCCTGGCCCCGGGTCCCGAGCCCCGGACCCCGAGCTCCTCCCTGGGTTGGGTTGATAGGTAGGTAGAAATCAACCAACCGACCCGCAACGGGAGTTGAGCTGGGCGTCACCCTCAAGAGTGACGTTCCGTAGTCAGCTTGCGTCGGAGCGTGAAAGCGCTCTACGTTCGCGGCAATAGAACAGCCCCGGTCGGTGCAGCAAACACCGGCTCCGGGGCCTAGTCCTACGGATCGAAAAGAGCTCGACCGTGGCTTACGCCAACCCTAATCCTGTCCTGCCGTCCCCGTCCCATCCCCTGGCCAAAACGGGCTACGGGAAGCGCCTTGCGGATGACGAAGAACCGCACACGGAGGCGGATTTCGCGCATCTGCATCCGCGTGAGGCCGATATCGCCGTCTTCGTCGACCATCTGGAAGACGGCGCCGCGATGGGCTACAAGAACCTCGCCGCCGCACATCCCCAATACGGGCAGCAAGCCATCCGCACCTCGCTGCGGCGGCTGACTGAGGTCGGCCATCTCCGGTGGATCAAGGAACACCTCACCGTCGATGACAACTCGATGCGCTGGGTGACCCGGACGTACTGGTCGCGTAACCGCAGGTCGGAGGCGTGGTGGGCCGACTTCGCCCGCGCCCGCCACGGGCGGGACGTCACCCACGAACACCAGTCGGGTCTCGCCCGCGCCGCCGAATCGGCCCCGGAGCCGGAGGGGCCGGAGGAGGCGGAAGTCGAGTCCGCCCCCGACGCCACCGCCTACCGCACCCTCACCCAACTCCGCACCGCCGACCGCCGCATGGCCCTCTCCGAGGGCGAGTGCAGGCAGTTGGAGCCCCGCGCAGCGGAATGGCTGGTCCGTGGGGCCACCCCGCAGGACATCACCATCGCCCTCACCACAGGGCTGCCGCCCAACGTCACCAACCCGGGCGGTCTCGCCCGCACCCGATTGGAGAGCAAGTTGCCTCCCAAGCCGAACCCCAAGACCCGTGGCCGCGTCCGCGTCACCCGCGCCGTCATGGTCTGCGGACTCTGCGACGAGCCCGAGACCTCTGCGAAGTTGATCAAGGGTATTTGCGCTGAGTGCCGCGCTGACACCGAGTCCTGCGACTGCGAGCAGTGCGTGGAGGATGCGGCGGCGCAAGCAGGGCTGGATGCGGCTGTGGAAGCCCGTCGGGCCATTCCGGAGACCTTCCTCCCGCGGCCCCGCGCCGCTGCGGACGACGACATCGACGGCGGCATCGTCGTGGACGTCACCGAGCGGGTGGCGGAGCTGCGCCGCGCGGCCGGGCTTCCGGTGGGGCGAGGCGGCGTATGACTGAGGTCCGGCAAGGCGCCCCCGGCATCGCGCGGCCCGGAGCTGCTCGAACCTGTGACCCGCCCCACTTTCCGGAGTGTCCTACTGCCAAACGGGCATGTGCCAAGCCGAGCGGTCGAAACGTACCTCCCGAGCAGCGGGGGCGTATGCCCGTGGGTGATCACGTAGTGGGCGGGACATCTCACCATGTGATATCTGCGAGGCGAATTTCGGCCGCTCGTTAGACTGAGCCGACCGCAGCAGTGCGGTAAGAGACGGACTGAGCGAGGAGCGCACGTGAGCCTTGTCGTGCAGAAGTACGGAGGCTCCTCCGTAGCCGATGCCGAGGGCATCAAGCGGGTCGCCAAGAGGGTTGTCGACGCCAAGAAGAACGGCCATCAGGTCGTTGTCGTGGTGTCCGCCATGGGTGACACGACGGATGAGTTGATCGATCTTGCCGGGCAGGTATCCCCGATCCCTGCCGGGCGTGAATTCGACATGCTGCTGACCGCCGGGGAGCGGATCTCCATGGCCTTGCTGGCCATGGCGATCAAAAACCTGGGTCACGCGGCCCAGTCGTTCACGGGCAGCCAGGCCGGTGTCATCACCGACTCCGTCCACAACAAAGCGCGGATCATCGATGTGACCCCCGGGCGGATCAGGACGTCGGTCGACGAGGGCAACATCGCCATCGTCGCCGGGTTCCAGGGCGTCAGCCAGGAGGGCAAGAACATCACCACGCTCGGGCGTGGTGGATCCGACACGACCGCCGTCGCCCTCGCGGCCGCGCTCGACGCCGAGGTCTGCGAGATCTACACGGACGTCGACGGTGTCTTCACCGCCGATCCCCGTGTGGTGAAGAAGGCCCAGAAGATCGACTGGATCTCGTTCGAGGACATGCTGGAGCTCGCGAGCTCCGGGTCGAAGGTGCTGCTCCACCGGTGTGTGGAGTACGCCCGCCGTTACAACATCCCGATTCACGTGCGCTCGTCCTTCAGTGGGCTCAAGGGCACGTGGGTCAGCAACGAACCGCAAGGGGACCGCAAGGTGGAGCAGGCCATCATCTCCGGTGTCGCGCACGACACCTCGGAGGCCAAGATCACGGTCGTCGGCGTGCCGGACAAGCCGGGTGAGGCCGCCTCGATCTTCCGCGCCATCGCGGATTCCGGGGTCAACATCGACATGATCGTGCAGAACGTGTCGGCCGCGTCGACCGGGCTCACGGACATCTCGTTCACGCTGCCCAAGGCCGAGGGCCGCAAGGCGATCGACGCGCTGGAGAAGACCCGCGCGACCATCGGCTTCGACTCCCTTCGCTACGACGACCAGATCGCCAAGATCTCGCTGGTCGGCGCGGGCATGAAGACGAACCCCGGCGTCACCGCCGCCTTCTTCGAGGCGCTCAGCGACGCGGGCGTGAACATCGAGCTGATCTCGACCTCCGAGATCCGCATCTCGGTCGTGACCCGCGCCGATGACGCGAACGAGTCCGTGCGCGCCGTGCACACCGCCTTCGGACTCGACTCCGACACGGACGAGGCCGTGGTCTATGGCGGCACCGGGCGATGACCGGAAAGCCGACGCTCGCGGTCGTCGGAGCGACCGGGGCCGTCGGCGCGGTCATGCTCCAGATCCTGTCGCAGCACGCCGACATCTGGGGCGAGATCCGACTCGTGGCCTCACCGCGCTCGGCCGGCAAGAAGCTGGCCGTGCGCGGTGAGGAGGTCGAGGTCCTCGCGCTGAGCGAGGACGTCTTCGACGGCGTCGATGTGGCCATGTTCGACGTGCCTGACGAGGTCAGCGAGCAGTGGGCTCCCATTGCCGCGTCCAAGGGCGTCGTGGTGATCGACAACTCCGCCGCTTTCCGGATGGACCCGGACGTGCCGCTTGTCGTCCCCGAGGTCAATCCGCATGCGGCGCGCGTACGCCCGCGCGGCATCGTCGCCAATCCCAACTGCACGACCCTTTCGATGATCGTCGCCATCGGCGCGCTGCATGCCGAGTTCGGCCTTCGCGAGCTGATCGTCTCGTCCTACCAGGCCGTGAGCGGGGCCGGGCGGGACGGTGTGGACACGCTGCGGCGGCAGATGAAGCTGGTGGCGGGCTCGGAACTCGGCACGAGCCCCGGTGACGTACGACGTGCTGTCGGGGACGACACCGGGCCCTTCCTGGAGCCCGTGGCGCTGAACGTGGTGCCGTGGGCCGGGACGCTGCGGGACGACGGGTGGTCGTCCGAGGAGATGAAGGTGCGGGACGAGTCCCGCAAGATCCTCGGCCTGGCCGGGCTGAAGGTCGCGGCCACGTGCGTACGCGTGCCGGTGGTGACCACCCACTCGCTGACCGTCCACGCGCGCTTCGAGGACGAGGTCACGGTGGATCGCGCGCGGGAGATCCTGGCCACCGCGCCGGGCGTCGTGCTGTTCGACAACCCGGCCGCCGGTGAGTTCCCGACGCCGGCCGACGTGGTGGGGACCGACCCCACGTGGGTGGGCCGGGTGCGGCGCGCCCTTGACGATCCGACGGCCCTTGAGCTCTTCGTGTGCGGGGACAACCTGCGCAAGGGGGCCGCGCTGAACACGGTCCAGATCGCGGAGCTGGTGGCGGGGGAGTTCACCGGGCGGTAGCTCTGGCTGGTTCCCGCGGGACCAGATAGGGACAGAAAGACGCAGACAGGTGCAGACGGATGTCATCTGGTGAGCGGGTCTTGTCCTGAATGCTCCCCGGAGTGAAAACCTTTGCGGGATCTGTGTAAGTTCTGTGTCCAACTTGGTGGCCAGGATCGCTTGAACTGGACCATTGCCGCGTTCGAAGATTCGCAATATTCGTCCCCGTCCCCTGCAACCGGCAGCTGGGCGGGGCGCGTCTTTGCGATCGCCCTTCAGGGGTGTGACCTTGAACGCTGCGAAAATTGGGCATAGGGGAAGAGCTGGTACGCATGGGGGCATTTGATGCATCGTCACTTACGGCGACGATGCCTGCCGCAAACGCACCGCATGATGCGTACAACCCTCCAGGGGGTAAGCGTGTCCAACAGGCGTGGCAGAGGTACTCGATTTCACAGCGGTTCAGGCGAGGGGCATTGCCCTGCGTCCGCCTCGCCGTCCCCGTGCGCCCGCCGGCATGCCGGTGATCGCCCCCATGCCCACGACGAGATCGGCCCGCATCCCGACGCAGCGCGATGGCGCTGAGGAGGCGATGAGTGCGGGCACCACGGTCGACCACCTGACCGAGACCTACCGCGCCCACTACAGGTCGCTCCTCGGCCTGGCGGCGCTGCTCCTCGATGACACGGCTTCGTGCGAGGACGTCGTGCAGGAGGCGTTCATCCGGGTGCACTCGGCGCGCAAACGCGTGCGGGATCCGGAGAAGACGCTCGCCTATCTGCGGCAGACCGTCGTGAACCTCTCGCGGTCCGCGCTGCGGCGCCGGATCCTCGGGCTGAAGCTTCTCTCGAAGCCGATGCCGGACATGGCGAGCGCGGAGGAGGGTGCGTACGACCTCCTTGAGCGGGACGAGCTGATCAAGGCGATGCGCGGCCTCCAGCGCCGCCAGCGCGAGGTCCTGGTCCTGCGGTACTTCTCGGACATGACCGAGGCGCAGGTCGCCGAGACGCTCGGTATATCGCTCGGGTCGGTGAAGGCGTACGGCTCGCGCGGGATCGCGGCTCTGCGGGTCGCCATGGAGGCACCGGCATGAGCAAGCACGAGGACGGGCGTGAGCGCGATGAGCACGATGAGCGCGGAGAGAACGCCGAGTTTGAGCAGCATGCTGGAGACGGAACTGTGAAACACGATCACGGTCAGGGTGAGGAGCCCACCGCGTCTGAATCTGAAGACGGGTCCGGGGCTGGGGCTGGGGCTGGGTCTGAGGAGCCCGGCGCCGAGGCCGGTGCGGAGGCCGGTGCGGAGGATGGTGCCGCTTCGGGCGCCGTCTCCGGCGGTGAGGACGGCTCCGACTCCGGCTCTGTCCTCGGCTCCGACTCTGTCTTCGGTTCGGACTCCGACGAGCTGGCGCTGCGCAGGTTGATGCGTTCGGCCGTCCAGGAGATCGAGCCGGGAGACCGTGCCCTGGAGCGACTGCGCCATGCGGTGCCCGCACGGCGGGCGCGCAAGCGTCAGGCCGTGGTCGGCATGGCGGCCGCCGCGCTCTTCATCGGCACCGCCATCCCCGCTCTGGTGCACGTCACGAACTCCGGCGGCGACTCGGACGACCGGCCGTCAATCGCCGGTAACAGCGAGCAGACGCAGGGCGGTTCGAGTCAGGGCAAGGGTCCTGACGGCGGCGAGAAGGGCGAGGGCAGCGGCTCCGGCCCCTCGAAGTCCAAGGACAAGAAAGACGAGAAGGGCAAGAAGGACGGCAAGGGGGGCGGCGCGTCCAGCACGGGCGCGAGCGGTGACCCCGACCCGAAGGGCACGGCGTCCGCCGACTCGGCTGCCTGCGCGATGGACCAGCTCGGCAACGCCGTCGGCAGCGCGGGGGCGCCGGAGGGCGACGGCAAGGTGTACGGCACCTTCCGCATCGCCAACGTCTCCTCAAGCGCCTGTACGGTCAGCGCCCCGGGCAGCGTGAGTACGTCGACGACCGGGGCGGCCGACCCCGGGAAGATCAGCGTCGCCGACCATGTGGCGGGCGACGCGGCGGCCGGCCTGCCGGACCCGGCAACGGCGGTCAGCTCGCTGGTCCTCCAGCCGGGGGCGGCGTACGAGGTGAAGTTCGCCTGGGTGCCTTCGGAAGGGTGTCCGACGGACAGCGGCGAACCTTCGCCCGACCCGACTCCCACAGAGGGCGGCGGCTCGGACGGCGGCACGCCGGACGGTACGGAGCCGCAGATGATGCGCGGGGACGGCGGCGTCCTGGACGGCGGAGTGACGGTGTCCCTGACGGCGGCCTCGGGTACGCCCGCGGCGGGCGCGACGATCGCCAATGCGTGTGCGGGGACGGTCTACCGGACGGGCATGCTGTCGGCGTCGTAGTGCCATGGCGCCGCAGCGTCGTAGGTGAAGCTGGTTCGGACGGGCTGGATATCGCTCCAGCCCGTTCGGCGTTTCAGGACAGGGAAACTCAGACCCCGCGAGCAGTCTCAGCGGCCTCAGCAGTCTCAGCGGCCTTAGCAGTCTCAACCGAGGCAGCGGGCTCCTCCGGCAGAAGCCCCAGCGCGGCGTCCCGCGCGAACTCCCGCTCCCGGCGGAACAACCGGAACCACATGAAGACGACGAACCCCGCGAAGACGAACCACTCGCCGGTGTAACCGAGGTTCTGGAAGGCCTTGAGGTCGAGACCGGTGTTCGCGGGCGCAGCCGCCGGGACCGCCTTCATCCCGGAGTCGCCCTTCTCCAGCGTGACCCAGGCGTCGTACACATCGCCCCGGACCACGTTCACCAGTGAGGCCGCGCTGATGGCGCCCAGCTGCCCGTCCGGCAGTCCTCCAGTCGAACTGACGCCGTTGGACCCGGGGCTCTCGGAGGCCTGAAGCACGCCCGTCACGGTGACCTCACCGGAAGGCGCCGATGGAGCCTTCGCCGCACTCGCGTTCCCGGGGAGCCAGCCCCGTACGACGGGCAGGTCCTTGCCGCTGTCGGTGTGCAGGAGCGTGAGGACGTAGTAGCCGGACTTGTCGTCCAACTCCCGGTCCGGCACCAGCAATTGCTCGCCGTACCGCCCCTTTGCCGACGCGCGTTCCCCGGATGTCTCCTGGTCCACGGGGAGGAGCGAGTCCAGCGGCCTGGGCTTCGCCTCGGACCGGGTCGGCGACGACTGCCGGTCGGCCTGTGCCTGCGCGGCGTCATGCGCCTCGACGCGGTCCTCGAACCGCCCCAGCTGCCATGACCCCATAAAGATGCAGACGGGGATGGCCAGCAGTACGAAGACGTTGATCCCCCACCAGCGGGGCGTCAGCAGGAACCGGTACACACCCCCACGGTACGGGGGCGCCCCTGAGCGACAGGCCGCGGGGTTGGGAAACCCCGCGGCCATCCCTCCCGGCTATCGGCGAAGGTGCCGCTCCGCGAAGTCCAGTTCCAACCGCACCTGCTTGATCCGCTCGTCCACGACGAGCGAGCCGTGCCCCGCGTCGTACCTGTACACCTCGTGTGTCGCGCCCCGCGCCTTGAGCCGGTCCACGTAGTTCTCGACCTGGCGGATCGGGCAGCGCGGGTCGTTCACGCCCGCGGAGATGTAGACCGGTGCCCGCACCGCGTCCACGTACGTCAGCGGGGACGAGGCCTCGAAGCGCTCGGGGACCTCCTCGGGCGTACCGCCGAGGAGCGTGCGGTCCATGGCCTTCAGGGCCTCCATCTCGTCGTGGTACGCCGTCACGTAGTCCGCGACGGGCACCGCGGCCAGGCCCACCGCCCATGCGTCGGGCTGGGTGCCGACGCCGAGCAGCGTGAGGTAACCGCCCCAGGAGCCGCCCGCCAGGACGATGCGGGCCGGGTCCGCGAGGCCCGACGTCACCGCCCACTCCCGCACCGCCGCGATGTCTTCGAGCTCGATCAGGCCGACGCGGTGCTTGAGGGCGTCCGTCCACTCCCGGCCGTACCCGGTCGAACCGCGGTAGTTGACCCGCACCACCGCGTACCCGTGGTCGACCCAGGCTGCCGGGCCCGCCGCGAACGCGTCGCTGTCGTGCCACGTCGGGCCGCCGTGGATCTCGAAGATCGTGGGGAGCGGGCCTGTCGCGTCGGCCGGCTTCTGTACGAGGGCGTGGACCCGGCCCCCGGGTCCCTCGACCCACACGTCCTCCACCGGCACGGAGGCCGGGGACTTCATGCCCGGCGGGTCGAGCACGACGCCGCCCGTCGTCGAGCGCACCACCGGCGGCTCGGCGGCCGACGACCACAGGTACTCCACGCTGCCGTCCGGCCGAGCCGTCGCGCCCGACACCGACCCCGTGGGTGTCTCGACCTCGATCAGCTCACTGGAGGCGAACACGTACCGGAACAGCTCGCTGCGGGCCTCGAAGCTGTGCGCGATGAGCAGGGCCGAGCCGTCCGGATACCACTCGGCGCTCACGTCACCCGGCAGGTCGAGCGTCAGTTCCGTCTCCTTGCCCGACGCGACGTCCCACACCATCGGCTCCCAGCGGCCGCGCCGCTGATGCCCGACGAGCAGCCGCGTGTCCCCGTCGACCGGCGCGAAGCCGAGGACCTCGAGGCCGAGCTCGACCGTGCCGCCCTCGGTGTCGTCGAGCTCGGCGACCGTGGAGCCGTCCGGCCTGATCACCCGGAGGGTGGAGTGCATCGCGTCGCCGTGCTCCGTGTGCTCGACGGCGATCAGGGAGCCGTCGTACGAGAGGTCGCCGACGCCCGCGGACTCACGGTGGCGGTAGATCTCGACGGGGTCCGCGCCCGGGGAACGTACGACATGGATCGTCGTGCCGTCCTCGTCCGTCGAGCGGCCGACGACGGACATCTGCCCGTCCCGCGCGAGAACGAGGCCCGCCGGATACGACGCTTCGAGCCCCGCCACCGCGGGTTCGTCGGCGCCGCCGCCCGCGAAGGGCTGGCGCATCCACACGCCGAATTCGTCGCCGTCCGTATCGCTGAACCACCAGATCCACTCGCCGTCCGGCGAGAGCAGGCCGTCCGTCGTGCCGTTCGGCCGGTCCGTCACCTGGCGCTGCTCGCCGGTGGCGCGGTCCCATGCGTACAGCTCATACGTCCCTGTCGCGTTCGACACGAACAGGGAACGGTCCGGAGCGTCCTCCGCCCAGTCGGGCAGGGACACCCGCGGCGCACGGAACCGCTTCTCCCAATCCGGCATCCCCGCGCCTCCGTCTCCGTGGCCGTCTCCGTAGCCGTCTCCGTCCGCACCCGCGCCCGACGTATCCACTGCACCTGCACCCGCACCCAAGTCGCTCATGAACCCCATAGTGCACGCACGCGCAGACAATCCGCTGGCGAGGGTCCCCAGCCTGTGGATAACTTTCTGGACATGTACTCACCGACCCCCGCCGACTGGCGCGAGGCCAACCGAAAACGCTGGGACGAGCGCGTCCCCCTCCACCTCGCCAGCGACTACTACGACCTCGAAGCCTTCCGCTCCGGCAGCGACCCGCTGCGCGACTTCGAGCTCGCGGAGGTCGGTGACGTCACCGGGCGCTCGCTGCTCCACCTCCAGTGCCACATCGGCCTCGACACCCTCTCCTGGGCCCGGCACGGCGCCTCCCGCGTGGTGGGGCTCGACTTCTCCGAACCCGCGGTCGACGCGGCCCGCGACCTCGCCGCCGAACTCGGCCTCACCGCCGACCAGGCATCCTTCGTCGCCGCCGACGTGTACGACGCGGCGGATGCGGTGCCCGACTCCTCGTACGACATCGTCTACACCGGAGTGGGCGCCCTGTGCTGGCTCCCCGACATCCGGCGGTGGGCCGAGACCGCGGCCGCGCTCGTAGCGCCCGGCGGTTTCCTCTACCTCGCGGAGTTCCACCCGCTCGCGGACATCCTGGACGACGCGACGGGCTCACGGATCGCGTACGACTACTTCGCCCGCGACGCCTGGATCGAAGAGACCCCCGGCGGCTACGCGGACACGACAACCCCCACGGTCCACAACCGCAGCGTGGAGTGGCAGCACCCGGTCGGCGAGGTCGTTTCGGAGCTGGCGGCGGCGGGACTGCGTATCGACTTCCTCCACGAGCACGACACCACGCTCTTCGAACGCTTCGGCACCCTCGAACGCCGCGACGGCACCGGCACCTACCAGTTCCCCGTGGACCGCCCGCGCATCCCCCTCATGTACTCCCTGAAGGCGAGCAGGGTGGGTTAGGCGAGCAAGGCGGGTTAGCGGCTTTTGGGGCGGATGTGGTGGATGGGGCGGGCCCGAGGGTCAAGGCATCGGGCGCGTCCATCCCTCCCACACCAGCCCGTTCGGTGTCGCCCTCGTCTCGGTCTCTCCCCGCCGGGGCGGTGCCGTCGAGCCGGGACCGACCGGATCGAACTCCCCGAGCTTCGTCCAGCCCCACGACCGCAGGACCTCCCGCCCCAGGTTGTCGTCCCGCTTGATGACCGCGACGACCAGATCCGTGGCGTGCCGTACGAACAGAAGCGTGCGCAGGCGCTCCGAGACGCCCTGGCGCCGGTAGGCGGGCACCACCATCAACTCGGTCAGGATGAAGACCCGGCCCGATGCCGTACGTTCCTCGACCTCCGGAGGCAGGACGCCGCGGAACCCCTCCCACCAGTCGCCGGAACGCGCGGCGCGATAACCGTAGAGACAGCCGACCATGCTGCCCGCCCCATCGGCGACGACCATGTCGAAGTCGGGCCGCTGCACGGTGTTCTCGAAAACGTGCAGGAACCCCTGACGGTCCCGGTACTCGGCTCCGGCGTCTCCTTCGTAGGCCTCGACATAGATGTCGGCGACCGATTCCCGCTGCTGCTCCGCCTGCCACCGGCTCAGCCGTCGCAAGAACACCTCTGCCATTTTGTTCCTCCGCCCGCCCCCGTCGAGGGGGCCCCTCGACACCCCTCGACACCTCTGGACTCCGCATGGTGACACCACGGAACGGTGAGCGGAACGGGGCGTCGGGTATACATCACGCCGATCGCACACCGCTCGCCCGCCGATCGCGCCCTGATCGCACCCGGTCGGTACCGCCCGGGTTCTGCCTGCGCAGGACGAGGATCGGTGAGGGCGATGAGGGCATCCGATGCGGAGCACCTAACTGCCATGCAGCCTAGGCCAGTTGCTGCCCTCGCGGGTCGTTGCGTCGAGGTGCGGCGGTGGGGCGTGGACGGTCAGAAGCGCGGCATAGGAGCGTGGGCGGTCAGAAGTGCAGCATCGACATGACCTCGGGGCTCCGTACTCCCGTCGATACGGCGGGGATGTCCGCGCCGGGGCGGATCCATCCGGCCCGCTCTGCCGCTACGACAGAGTCCCTCTCCGCCATGTCTGCCTGGGAGTTGAGCTCTTCGTCCGCTCCGAGGTACTTGGCTCCCGCTGCCGATGACGCGGCCAGGGAGGCTTTGAGTGCGGCCTGGCAGGCGTCGCGGGACGGGGGTGCGTCACCGTCGACGAGTTGCGCCATCTGTGCGGCCTGCGCGGCGGAGGCCGCGGCGTTTCTGGCGCAGCGAGAGTCCGCCGCCGGGTCGGGTGCGCTCTCGGAGAGCACGGCGAGGGCCTGCGCCGCTACGCGCGCGGCGTGAGCGGCCTTCCAGACGGCGTTCTCGTCGGCTGTGGAGGCGTCCGGATGCTCACCCGCGCCTCCCGCGCCACGCTCGATGTAGTGGCTCATCGCGGCCGCCCGGGCTGCCGCGCTCTCGGCTCGCGCGGCATGGCCTCGTCTGAGGACTGGGGCTGGGGCCGGGGCCGGAGCTGCCGCCTCTGGCCCGTGCGTTTCCCGGTCGCGTTCGCTCATCGGCTTCTCCTCAGCCCGTAGAAGGCGGATGTGCCGGGCAGGGTGGCATGCGGCGGCGCAACAGACCAGACAAGCGCGCATCTCGCATCTCGCACCTACGTGAAGAGCCCGAAGGCGTGGTCAAGCGACCAGACTTGCCAGGACATTCCGAAGAGCGCGACCGCGGAGATCAGCGCCATCATCAGGTTCTGCCCCTGCTCGCCCCAGTCGTGGATCATAAGGACCAGGTAGATCAGGTTGAGTACGAGTCCGCCGATGAGGGCGATCGGCGTGAGGAAACCGACGATCAGGCCGAGGCCGAGAGCCAGTTCCGCGTAGGCGACGACGTACGCCATCGTGCGAGGCCGGGGCTTCACCACGACATCGAAGCCCGATCGCACGAAGGTCCAGCGGTGTTTGTCCGCGATGCCCGCCGCCCAGTCGATACCGCCGCCGGTGAACCAGGTCTTCTTGTCCTTGTGGCGCCAGCTCTCCAGCCACCACAGGCCGAGCCCGATCCGGAGCACGGCGACCCACTCGGCTCCGGTGAGCCACATCGTCTCCATCGAGCGCTCTCCCTCAATCCGAAATCCGACCTGTTCTCCTGCAAACTGACGAGTCGTCAGTTCAGCGGATCCGGCGCGATCGCGCAAGAGGTCGAGTTTCAGGAGAGCTGTTGCCGTCGCCGGGGTGAGCCCATAACCTCAATCTGATGGTCCGTCAGATGTCAGCTAGGGAAACCGGCAGGTAGTAGGGGGCACAGCAGTGGACAACAACGAGGTCGGGGCCGAGCAAGCCAAGGAACTCCCCCGCGTCATCAGCGTGGACGACCACGTGATCGAACCCGCGCACCTCTTCGAGAAGTGGCTCCCGAGCAAGTACCGCGACCGGGGCCCCAAGCCCTTCACCGCAGGTATCGGCGAGCTCGAGTACATCGGTGGCAAGTACAAGTTCACGACGGACCCGGAAGGGCAGGTCACCGACTGGTGGGAGTACGAGGGAGAGATCTTCCCGTACAAGCGCATCATCGCCGCCGTCGGCTTCTCACGGGACGAGATGACGCTCGACGGCATCACGCGCGAGCAGATGCGCCGTGGCTGCTGGGACCCGAAGGCCCGCCTTGCGGACATGGACATCAACCATGTCGAGGCCTCCCTCTGCTTCCCGACGTTCCCGCGCTTCTGCGGGCAGACGTTCTCCGAGGCCAAGGACAGGGAGGTGGGGCTCGCCTGCGTCCGGGCGTACAACGACTGGATGGTGGAGGAGTGGTGCGGTGACAGCGGCGGCAGGCTGATCCCGCTCTGCCTCATCCCGCTGTGGGACGTGGACCTCGCCGTCGCCGAGATCAAGCGCAATGCCGCGCGCGGCGTGCGGGCCGTGACCTTCAGCGAGATTCCCACTCACCTCGGCCTTCCGTCGATCCACTCCGGCTACTGGGACCCGTTCTTCGCGGCGTGCGAGGAGACCGGCACGGTCGTGAACATGCACATCGGTTCGTCGTCGCAGATGCCGGCGGCGTCGCCCGACGCGCCCCCGGCCGTCCAGGCCTCGCTGAGCTTCAACAACGCGATGGCATCGATGATGGACTTCCTCTTCTCCGGGGTCCTCGTGAAGTTCCCGCGCCTCAAACTCGCCTACAGCGAGGGGCAGATGGGGTGGATCCCGTACGCCCTGGAGCGTGCCGACGACGTATGGGAAGAGCACCGGGCCTGGGGCGGGGTCAAGGATCTGATCCCGGAGCCGCCGTCGACGTACTACTACCGGCAGATCTTCTGCTGCTTCTTCCGGGACAAGCACGGCGTCGATTCGATCGAGACCGTCGGGGTCGACAACGCCACCTTCGAAACCGACTACCCGCACGTCGACTCGACGTGGCCGCACACGAAGCAGGTGGCTGAGGACCACGTCGGGCATCTCCCGGAGGACGTGGCGTACAAGCTGCTCCGCGGGAATGCGATTCGGATGCTGGATCTCGCCTTTGACCGGGACCGCTAGGTCGCCGGACGAGCGGCGGATCCGGCCCTGGCCCTGGCCCTGGCCCCGGACCCGGATCTAGGCCCGGGCCGGGGCCAAGCCCAGGCCCAGGCCCAGGCCCAGTCCCAGGTCAGCGCAAGGTCTCTGCGTCGACACGCGAGAAGACCAGCTCGCACTCACCGACGATGGGGCCGCGCCACCGCGTCGGGGGCTCCGGCCGACGTAGGGCGCGGGGGTAGTTCTCCGGCCTGTAGTCGGTGGGCAGCCGGTAGGTGTGGAAGCCGTGCTGAGCCATCGTCTCCATCAACTCGTCGATGGAATCGCCCAGTTGAGCCATGCGGTCCGGGGTCACCTCCACGGCGATCTCCACATCCGGGCGGAGCTGCTTCAGGGAGGGGGCGAGGCCTCTGATGACGCCGCCCTCTGCGCCCTCGACGTCGATCTTGATCACGCGCGCCCTGGCGAGTTCGTCATCGTCCAGGGCTTCGTCCAGGATCTCGGGCAGGGGCCGGGCCTCCATGTCGAAGCTCGACTCTGCAGGACCGTCGTAGGGGACGATCGAGTTCGCGCCCATGTTGTTCGAGCTGGCGAGCACGAAGGTCAGCTTCTTGTGGCTGTCGGAGACCGCCGCGTTGACCGCGCGTACGTTGTCGTCGCAGCCATTGAGCCTGACGTGCCGCAGCAGGCGCTCGTGGAAGGTGGGGGATGCCTCGATGGCCACCACCCGCCCCGTGCTGCCGACGAGACGCGATCCCAGAACCGCGAAGTAGCCGATGTTGGCGCCCACGTCGATGAACGTGTCCCCGGCGCCCAGGCGGCTCTGCAGCCACCGTGTCATGTGCGGTTCCCACACGCCGTAGAGGCTGATGAACCGCTGGATGAGGTCGCGGGAGTCGCAGGCGAAGCGGGCGTCGAACCGCGCATCGACCACGCGCTGACGCGGATGGTCGCGCAGGTACGGGTTGAGGTAGCGGGCAGCGAGGGGGCCCTTGAGCAGCGAGCCGGGCGCGTTGCGTACGTAGCCGCGGCCGAGGGTGGCCAGGAGCTCCGACGTGCGGCGGGGGGTGGCGGGAGGCATAGCTGTGACCGTATGAGCCCGGCGTGACTGCTGCAAGATCCGCATTGCCGACCAGCAACGCACGTCAGTGGTGCAGGAGGCCGACGACGATGGCGAGGGAGGCCGCGCACCCGGCATGGGCGACGACAAGGAGGGCCCATTCGCCGACCGGCATACGCCACCGGTTACGGGGGACCAGCCGCCACTCGTACGCTGCGATCGCGACGGCGACAGCGAACAGCGGCGCCCAGAGCAGGGGCCACCAGGGCCAGACACCGCCGAAGCGGAGGATCAGGAAGACCACGCCGAAGAGGAACACGGCAGGAAACCACATCGGTGCCTCAGCATCTCCTGCGTCCTCAGCGTCTCCTGTGTCCTCTGCGTCTCCTACGTTCTCTGCGTCTCCGGCATCCACTGTGACCCCTTTGACCTCTGTGACCTCCGTGATCTCGCCGGCGGACGTGGACTCAACGCTGCTCATGGTCATGCCCTTCAGCATCGACGGGGTAGCTCCACCGGAAGCGGCCAAGCGCTCGCGCTCTGGCCTCGATCACGGCCATACGGGCATCGCGCTCCGCCGTGTCGACGTGCGAGGCCTGGCCGGTCATCTGGCCTTCCCACTTGCGGTAGAGCAGGCCGACCTCGGACGAGAACCAGCCGCGGCAGGTCGAGTTCAGGGCGAGCAGGAGGCCCGTGTCCTCGGACGCGGGCAGGGCCATCCAGCCGCCCAGGGCCATGAGCAGCTCGCGGCGGACGAAGAGCGTCGCCGGATGGACCTGCGGGCGGTAGTCGTGGGACGCCCAGTAGTCGAGTACTTCCTGGCGTTCGACCGGCCCGTGCGCGGGGTCGCCGGGGAAGCCGACGGTGGATCCGTCGGGGAGCAGATCGAGCACGCGTGACGTCGCCCAGCCGATGGTTCGATCAGCTTCGAGGGCCGCGAGGTCGCGGGCCAGCGCACCCGGCGCAAGCCGGTCGTCGGCGTCAAGGACCTTGATGTACTCGCCGTCCGCGTGGGCCAGGGCGATGGTTCGGGCGACGCCGGGGCCTCCCGGGCGCCCCTGGTTGAACGTGATCCGGTCGTCGTCGGGCACGTGGGGCGCGACCTGGTCGGTCGTCCCGTCCTCCTGGATCAGCCAGTGCCACTCCCACCCGGCGGGCAACTCCTGCTCGCGGAGGGACTTGTACGCGTCAGCGAGGAAGCGCGCCGACGGTGCATGGACGGCCGTGACGATGACGATGCGCCGGCTCACGGCTCACCACCTTTCCCAGTGACGGTGTCGTACGAGGTCTTGCGCAGGACGAGGGCGAGGACCGGGGCATCGTTCGGCGGGACTCACCATACGACTCCTAATGAGGTCTTTGGCGGCTTGATCTCTTGTCTCGTGGCCGCTGATCCGCGATATGCAAGGCCTGCCGTTCACGAAGCATGGCCCTACCACCCAGTTGGGCCGTAGATAGTCCGCCGACCGCCCGGGAAGGGGAAGAGGCCTATTGCCTCAATTTCAACTTCCTGTCCCGTCGTTCCGAAAGCGTCGTGGCACTGGATGCCTCGATCGGGCCCTGGATGCCTCGTGGATGAGGTGCTCACGGCGGCCGCGGGGTGGCGAGATCATGAAAGTGCCCGACCGCTGGCGACGGGGGATGCACCAGCGATCGGGCTGTTGCCAACCGTAACAAGGCTCCGCGTGTAGAGGGGAGCAACTCCTGAAGCGAAATGCGGAGTTGTGACCGGGATCACTCAACGTGATTCGTTGGGGAGAGGCTGTGAACCGCCACTCGCCTGCCCATATACCGCCTACCGCCTGCCCGCCCCTTCGCCTACTCGCCTGCCCGTCTACCCGTCCACCCGCCTACCGTCTACTCGTCTACTCGTCGCAAGGCGGCGCGTACGAGAGGCGGGACAGATAGTCGCGCCACTTTTCCCGGGTCAGTACGTTCCGAGTGGTTGAGCAGATGCGGCGAATCGCCTCGTCCGTGTCCAAGTTCCAAAGCCGGACGGTATCCGTTCCGCTGGAAACTCCGAGCATCTGGCCCTGCGGGCTGAACGACAGGAAACTGCCCGTCTTGGCGTTGGGGCTCATCGACTGACCGATGGGAGCGGCCTTGGAGGGGCGGGCGACGTCCCAGAGGCGGACCGTGTTGTCGTTGCCGCCACTCGCCAGGGTGCGGCCGTCCTGGCTGAACGTCAGTGACACCACCACATCGGTGTGGCCCGTGAGGGAATTGCCCAGCTGCTTTGCCTTGTGGGGGTCGGTGATGTCCCAGAGCCGGACCGTGCCGTCGTCGCTGGCGCTGGCCAGTGTGCGGCCGTCCGGGCTGTAGTCGAGCGAGTTGATGGGGCCCAGGTGCCCCGTGAGGGGTGCGCCGAGGCGGGTGACATCGCGCCGGTCGGCCACGTTCCAGAGCCGGATGGTGCTGTCCGCGCTTCCACTGGCGAGCGTGCGGCCGTCGGTGCTGAAGACGAGGGAGTTGACGTAGCCCTTGTGGCCGGCGAGCGGCGCGCCGAGCGGACGGAGGTGAGAGGGGGTGCTGACGTCCCACAGCTGGATGGTGCGGTCGGTGCGGGCGGTCGCCAGCGTGCGGCCGTCCGGGCTGAAGGCCAGCGCGGCCGCGAACCGTGTCCGCAGCGCGACGGGTGGCCCGTAGGGGACGGGCCGGGTCGGGTCGGACACGTTCCACAGCTGCACCGCGCGGGTTCCCGTGAGGACCGCGAGTGTGTCGCCGTCGGGGGAGAACACCGGCGAACGCACGTCCCCGTCCGAGGGCTTGAACGGTTTGCTCAGCGACACGGGCCGGTTGGGATGCTCCACGTTCCACAGCCGGACCTGCTCGTCGCGCGCGGCCGTGGCGAGCACCTTCCCGTCAGGGCGGAACGTCCCGATCTGGCCGATCATGTCGGACGTCGGTATCGACCACAGGCGGACCTTGTTGTCGCCGCTCCCCGTGGCCAGAGTCCGTCCGTCGGGGCTGAAGCCGAGGGCGTATATCTCCCCGCTGCTGCCTGCGAGCGGCTCGCCGACCTGCGACGGGTGCGCCGGATCACGGACGTTCCACAGGCTCGCCGTACTGTCCGCGCTGGCGGCCGCGAGCACGGTTCCCGCGGGGTTGAAGGCCACGGACCACACGGCACCCGTGTGGCCGGTGAGTGGAGCGCCGAGCGACTTCGCACGGCGTGGGTCGGCCACGTTCCAGAGCCGGATGGAGTTGTCCCTGCTGCCGCTGGCGAGCGTGCGGCCGTCGGGGCTGAAGGCCACGGAGTGCACCGTGCCCGTATGACCGGTCAGCACCTTGTCGACCGGCTTCGGGCGACGCGGATCCGCCACGTTCCACAGTCTGATCTTGCCGCTGTCGCCACCGGCCGCCAGGGTCCGGCCGTCGGGGCTGAAGGCCACGGAACGCACGGCGGCGGTGTGGCCGGTCAGGGCACCGAGTGCCTTCGGACGGCTGGGGTTCCCCACATTCCACAGCCGCACGGTGTGACCGTCATGGGCGGAGGCCAGCGTGCGCCCGTCCGGGCTGAAGGCGACCAGGTAGATCGGGCCGTCGTGGCCCCTGACGGGCGGGCCCAACGGACGCGGGTGGCCGGGATCGCGCACGTCCCAGAGCCGGACCGTGCCGTCGTCCGAAGCGCTGGCGAGGGTGTCGCCGTCCGGACTGAAGACCGCGCTGCTCACCCAACTCGTATGCCCGGTGAGGGGTTTGCCCAGGGGCTTGGGGCGAGAGGGGTCCGACACGTTCCACAGCCGTACGGTCCTGTCGTAGCTGGCGGTGGCCAGGGTCCGTCCGTCCGGGCTGAAGGAGGTGAGGTAGACGGCGCCCTTGTGGCCCAGGAGCGGGGTGGCCAGCGGCGCGTTCACGATCGAGAGCAGCCGGTTCCTCGCGCCCGCGTCCTCCGGCCGCAGATTGTGTGCCACCAGGTCCAGTTGGGCGGAGAGGGACGGATCCGTGTGCTGGGCGCGATCGGCCTCGGCGACCACCTGCTGGAACACCGCGTCGTCCCGCTGCTGCCACGCGACCACCGCTGAGACGACGGCCACCATGGCAAGGACGACCAGAGCCGCCACCGCGCCCCGGGTGATCAGGACCGTGCGCCTGCGGAGTCTGGCCGAAGCGGCCACGAACTCCACGGCGCCTCTGGTCAGGAAGGTGCCACCGGCGGTCTTCGTCCAGGCACGTGCCTGCTCCAGGCGGGAACCCCGGTAGAGCAGGGACGTATCGCGGCCGGAGTCCTCCCAGGTCCTGCCGTCCTCCTCGAGGCGCTGGCGCAGGAGGTTGTCGTTCCTGTCCTCGTGGATCCAGTCGCGCAGCCGGGGCCAGGCGTGGAGCAGCGCTTCATGCGTGATCTCCACGGCCTCCGCGTCGAGCGTCACAAGACGGGCGCGTACCAGCGCTTCGAGCGACTCCTCCGTCTTGCCGGGGTCCGTCGACTCCTCCGCCAGCTGGCGCCGTGTCCCTCGCCTGCGGGTGGTCTGGGTGTCCTCGCCGAGCCGGACCAGCCTGAGGAGGAGCAGCCTGGCGGCCGTGCGGGCCGCCGGATCGAGGCCGGACCAGGCACGTTCGGCGCTCGCCGCGACGGCTCCCTGGATCCCGCCCGCCGCGCGGTAACCGGCCAGCGTGAGCTTTCCCGTCTTCCGCCGCTGCCAAGTGGCGAGCAGGGCGTGGGAGAGGAGCGGCAGCACTCCCGCGTCGTGCGCGCCGCGCGGCCCGTCCGTGCTCACTTCCCGGACGATCAGTTCCGCGAGCCCCGGTTCGAGTTCGAGCCCGACGGCCTTGGCCGGTCCTGTCACCGCCTCGCGCAACTCCTGCGTGGTCAGCGGCCCGAGCACCATGTGCCGGTGCTGCAGGGCGTCGGCAAGTTCGGGATACGCGAGGCACTGCTCGTAGAAGTCGGCGCGGATACCGAGGACCACGAGCGCGGTAGCCGGATCACCGGCCTCGGTGGGTGAACACGCGGCCTGGAGGACCTGGATGAACGTGCGCGTGGCCGCCTCGTCGGAGGAGAGGGTGAACGTCTCCTCGAACTGATCCACGATGACGACCGGGCGGGCGGTGGAGGCGGACTCGCGTCGCGCCCATGCCGCGACGGCTTCCCGCACGGCCTTCGCGGATCGCGGAGCACCGGGCTCCCGCGCGGGGGCGTCTTCGGGGGCGTCTTCCGTGAGGTCTTCCGGGAGGTCTTTTTGGGGATCCTTTGGGGGGTCTTCTGAGGTGGAGATGGCGTGCGCGAGCTCGGGTATGTGGCGGGTCAGCTCCGCGAGGGGATCGCTTCCCGGTACGAGGTGCAGTACGGGACCCGCCAGGCCGTTCTCGTCGCTCAGTTCGCCGCTCTGCAACGTGGGCACCAGACCGGCGTGGAGCAGGGAGGACTTCCCCGCCCCGGAGGCGCCCACGAGCATGACGATGCCACCCGTCTTCTCCGCCGCGCGAAGCTGGGCGACGAGGGCATGTGTGCTCCGCTCACGCCCGAAGAACCACCGGGAGTCCTGCTGCCGATATGAGGCAAGCCCGCGGTAGGGGCACACACTGGTGACGGCGGCAGGCCCAGGCCCCTCGGCCTGAAGCCGCCCCTCGCCTTCTCCCTCTACCGGGGATGCCGGGGCGGCGACGTGACCACTGACCGGGTCGGCCACCGCGCGCTCCCAAAGGAGCTGCCACTGGGCCATGTCGTACAGGCCCGTGGACACCGGCGCGGGCCGCTCGCGACGTGCTTCGGGTATCAGGACATGAAGCACCGCTGCGAGGGCAGCAAACTGGGCAGGCACGTTCTTGGCCCGCCGCCAGTCGCTGATCCGCTGCGCGGACACCCGAACGGTCCGCCCTCGTTCATCGACCCGCTGATGTCGGACGACCGCCTCGGCCACGCGCTGGAGGGGAGGGTTACCGGCTTCCTTGTACAGCAGCGCGAGACGTTCCGCGAAGGCTGTACGTGCCCCTGAGTCGGAACCCAAGGCCTCCACCCCTTACTTCCCCGCCACCTGGTATCCGGACCGGAAAACTCACCTTATACGGCTGACCTGCGGCTAAGGCGTCCGGACAAGGGTGGTACCTCCCCGTCCGGGGCCCGGGCTGACAGGATCACGAAGCGGTAGCGAACCAATCGCGCAGCGTCAGACCAGGTCACCAGCTCGTGCTACCCGCAGAGGTGACTTCTGACTCTGCATCGCCTCGGCTGGTTTCCTCCGAGCACATCCGGACCGTACCCGCGTCACCTGTGGATCCGGTCCCTGGTCGACCCGCGCCGCTACGCCGATACGGCACGGGCCGAAGCCGCCCGCGTCGTTCGGCACCGGTCCGCACAGGGGAGGGACCGGCGCCGAAACGACGTGGGGCGCAAGACGTGGGGCGCGAGACGCGGGCGCGGGCGCGGGGCGCGGGGCGCGGGGCGCGAAAGGCTCCCGCGACACAGCGACCAGCGGGCAGGATGGCCTCATGACAAAGCTGTCCGTACGGTCGCTCCGGTCGGTTCGTTCGCACCCATCGCGCCGGTCGGTTCGTGGCGCCTCTTCCGGTTCGGTCCTGTCGTTGTGGTCACAGGACTCTGTGCTGTCGATCGGCTCAGTGGGTTCGGTGCTGTCCGTGGGATCCGTCGGTTCGGCCTTGTCGATCGGCTCGATCGGAAGCGCCCTGTCGGCCGGCTCGATCGGTTCCTCCCTGTCGCTGATCTCCACAGGGTCGTGGCTGAGTACGGGATCGCTGTTCTCCGCGCAGTCGCGGTGGTCGGTGCTGTCCTGGCGTTCCTCGCACGGTTTCCTGGCGGCGGGAGCGGTAGGAGCAGCGGCGACCGGAGGCGTCCTGCTGCTGGCCCAGCTGCTGCAGAGCCCCCACACAGCAGATCAGGCCCGGTACTGATCTCTCAGTACTGAGCCTGACCCGGTGTTTCAGCCATGTCCGCGTTTGCGGCGGCCCGCCACCTGAATCAGCGGCGAGCCGCCCGCGTCACGGGCTGGAGGGGCAGTCGGATGCTCAGAGCCCCAGCACTTCGCCGTACTTGATGGCCCCGTGGGGCAGCGCGAAGCCGAACGGGGTCAGCGACTTGCCCGGCGGGTACGTCTCCTCGGTGCTGCTCGGCGCGAACCAGACGCCACCCGACCTGGGCTCACCGGCGTTCTCCCCGGGCGCGCTCACCGCGGTGTCCCACAGTCCGTCGCGGTTGTAGTCGCCGACGGCCACCTGGGCGCCGAAGCGGTCACCGGCCTCGGCCGTGCCGGGCATGTTCGGGGTGCTCTGGCTGCGGGCCGGACCGCCGGAGGGGCCGTGCTCCGTGCCGTTCAAGGTGACGTATCCGCCCGCGTCCTTCACGGTGCCCACGTCCTCGCCGGGCACGCCGACCACCAGTTCCGGACGGTTGTCGCCGTTCAGGTCGCCCGCGCTCAGCGCGGCGCCGAAGTCGTCGCCCGGCTCGGCGGTGCCGCCGACCTCCGGGCTGGACTGGTTGATGCACTGGTGCTTGGCGCCGAACTCCGCGGTCTTCGAGCCGTGGAGCACGAGCACCGTGCCGCCGACCAGGTCCTCGCAGTAGGTGTGGTCCGCCTCGAAGTTGGGCTGTACGAAGCCGACCGCGAGGTCGTCCGTGCCGTCCTGGTCGAAGTCCTCGGCGGCGAGCGCGGTGCCGTGGTCGCCGTTGGACCACGACTGGGCGGGCTTGGCCTGGTCGTCCCAGCGGGTGATGAAGGTGCCGTACTCCTCCATGCCCCGCCAGGTGGTGGCGAGGTCGTCCCGGCCGTCACCGTCGAAGTCGCCGGTGGCCAGATCGCTGGTTCGGCCGCCCATGCCGTAGCTGCGCAGGGTGGTGGTGGTCACCGGGTCGGCGGTGAGCGGGCCCGGGCGGAACCGGAGCGACCCGTGCTCCTCGCCGTTCTCTCCGTACGCGAGGTCGGTGTCGCCGTCGCCGTCGTAGTCGCCGGTGGCGATGGTGTCGCCGATGCCGCTGAACTCGGAGGTGCCCCGGGCCACGGTGGTGCCCTTGACGTTCCATGCTGAGCCGTCGAGGACGGTGATGGTGCCCTCGCTCCCGCGCTGCTCGGAGTTGAGCGTCTCGCCGCTGGCGCCGACGACGAGTTCGAAGACGCCGTCGCCGTTCACATCGACGGGCGCCACGGAGGAGCCGAACCGGTCACCTGCCTCGGGCGTGCCGGGGATGCCGGCCTCGGCCTGGCTGATGACGCCGGTGGACTGGCTCGGGCTCTGCGGGCCGCCGTAGATCACGCTGATGTAGCCGGCCTTCGCCTTGCCGTTCACGGTGGCATTGGGCATGCCGACCGCGATGTCCGCGTATCCGTCGCCGTTGAAGTCGAACCGCGGAGTCGCCGCGACGGCCGCGGCGCTCCCGGCGAACGGCAGGGTCAGACCGGCGGCGGTGAGCGCCACTACGGCGCCGGTGGCGGCCAGGGTACGTACACGCAAGGTGGAACTCCCGTATTCGAAGGCGGAACTGAGAGGGGAAGCCTTACGGGGGTGTGACTCACGAGGCGTACGAAGAGTTGTGCGAAGGTGGCCGCCCGGTGAACGCGGTGTGCTTCAGCCTGAGTTCGACTCCGGGGGGGCTGTTCCCGCGCGGGGGAGGGGAGCCCCGTACGTCGAACTCCTCCTCCAGGCCGAAGGCGACCCGGCATGACCGAACGGACACGGGCTCAGTCCCGCGG
>NZ_JBHTSF010000038.1:0-65983 GCF_042795295.1 Streptomyces sp. NPDC056486 | reverse complement strand
GTGCTTGGGTACTGCGGCCGCCCTCACGGTCATGCCGGTTCCACCGCCTCCCACAGCAACTGCACCGGATGCCAGGCATCGCGCTCGGCCCCGTGAAAGATCTGCTGGCGGCACGACACACCCGTGGCGACCACGACCGTGTCGGCGTCCGCCGCCTCGATCGCGGGGAACAGCCGGTCCTCGCCGACCGTCATCGACACCTCGTAGTGCTCCGACTCGAAGCCGAAGGAGCCCGCCATCCCGCAGCACCCGGCGTCCAGTTCGGAAACCGACACCCCCGGGATCCGGTTCAGGAGCGCGACGGTCGCGGCCGTGCCCACCTCTGCCTTCTGGTGGCAGTGACCGTGGTAGAGCAGATTGCGTCCGGCGAGCCAGGAGTCGTCGCGCAGCCGCAGCCGCCCGTCGTCGATGGCCTCCACAAGCAGCTCCTCGACCTGGCGCACCCGGCCGGCGATGTCCTTGACTGCGGTGTCGTCCGGCAGCAGGGCCCGGTGTTCGTCGCGCAGAGTCATCAGGCACGAGGGCTCGCACCCCACGATCGGCGAACCGGGATCGGTCGACTCCTGCAAGGAATGGGCGAGTTGGCGCGCCTTGTTCTTCGCGTTGTCGACCAGACCCTTGGAGAGGCTGGACCTGCCGCAGCAACCCCCGCTCTCCAACCGCACCTGCCACCCCGCCCGTTCGAGCAGCTCGATGGCCGCCTTGCCGATGCCCGGCTCGGTGAACGTGGTGAAAGAGTCGGCGAGATAAGTGACGGTGCCCTGGGTGACCGGATACACGCCGGGCGTACGGCGCCGGAACCAGCGCAGCAGGTTGCGGCGCACGAACACCGGCAGTGGCCGCTGCGGGGCGATGCCGACCACCCGGTCCATGAGCCGGCGCACGGGGGTGATGCGCCCCGGCAGGTTGGACAGCGGGGCGGTCGCCGAACCCAGGCGGTTCAGGAGCCGGATCGCACCGAACAGACGGGTGCGCAGGGGCACTCCGTGCGTGTCGTGGTAGTGCGAGAGGGTCTCGCTCTTGAGGGTGGCCATGTCGACGCCGAGGGGGCATTCGCTCTTGCACGCCTTGCACATCAGGCACAGGTCGAGGATCTCGTGCAGGCGCTCGTCCCCGAGCGCGGCCTGCGGGTCGGGCTCGGACAGCGCCTTGACCAGGGCTCCCGCTCGCCCGCGGGTGGAGTCCTCCTCCTTGCGGGTGGCCATGTACGAGGGGCACATGGCGCCGCTGCCCGACTTGCGGCACAGGCCGATGTTCATGCACCGGTCCGCCGCCGCCCGCATGCCGCCACCGCCCACGACCTCGAAGGAGAGACGGGTGCGCAGCGGCTCGGCGGGCGGCAGCGCCGCGTCGCGCAGGTTCTCCGTCATCGGCGCCGCGTCCACGATCTTTCCGGGGTTGAGGATGCCGTCGGGGTCGAAGAGCCGCTTGACCTGGCGCATCGCCTCGTACAGCTTGTCGCCGAAGATCTCCCGGTTGAACTCGCTGCGCGCGAGTCCGTCGCCGTGCTCGCTGGAGTTCACCCCGCCGTACTCGGCGACCAGATCCTTGACCTCCTCCGCCACGGCCCGCATCCGGCCGACGTCCACCGGGTCGGCGAGGTCGAGGTAGGGCCGGATGTGCAGACAGCCGACCGAGCAGTGACCGTAGAACCCGGCCGTCATGCCGTGCCGGTCGAGGACGCCCTTGAACCTGCGGGTGTACTCGGCGAGATGCACGGGATCGACCGCGGTGTCCTCGACGAAGGCGAGCGGGCGCCGGGTGCCCTCGCTGGCGGCCATCAGCAGGCCGAGCCCCGCCTTGCGGACCTTCAGGAGTGACGACTGCTGGGCCGGGGTGATGGCCTGGAGGGTGTGGTAGCCGTGCCCGTGCCGGGACCACAGCTTGGTGAGCTGCCGCATCCGGTCGAGGAGTTCACCCTCGTCGTCGCCCGTGAAGGAGACAAAGAGCAGGGCTTCGGGTTCACCTTCGAGGAGGTCGCCGAGCGCCGCGTACTCGATCTTGCGCCGGGACAGATCGAGGATCGTACGGTCCATCAGCTCCACGGCGGCCGGATCGCAGGCCAGCGCGTCCTCCGTACCCGCGATGGCTCCCGCCACGGAGGTGAAGTGACCGACGGCGATCACCGTGCGGCCCGGCTTGGGCACCAGATCGACGAGGGCTGTCGTCGCGACGGCGAGCGTTCCTTCCGAGCCGACGACGAACTTGGCGAGGTCGAAGGGCGCGTCCTCGCGGCCGAGACGGTCCAGGCGGTAGCCGCAGGCGCGGCGCCAGTGTTCGGGGAAGCCCTCGGCGATGGCCGCCGCGTTGGCCCGGACGATCTCGGGCAGTTTCCGGTAGAGGGCGCCTTCGAGCGTCAACTGCTCTGCTCGTTGGGCTCGTTCGCCCTCGTCGACCTGGCCGAGGGGCGCCCGGCTCCCGTTCGAGAGCACCACGTCCAGTTCGCGGACATGGTCGATGGTCATGCCGTAGCGGACCGATCCGCTGCCTGCCGAGTTGTTGCCGATCATCCCGCCGATGGTGGCGCGGTTGCTGGTCGAGGTGTCCGGGCCGAACATGAGCCCCCACGGGCTCGCGGCGCGATTGAGCTGGTCCTGTACGACACCGGCCTCGACCAGGGCTGTACCGCTGCCCGGGTCGAGCTCCACGATGCGGTTCATGTGCCGGGACAGATCCAGGACCAGACCGGGCCCCACGGTCTGGCCCGCCAGGCTGGTCCCGGCCCCGCGCGGCACGACGGGCACACGGTGGGCCGCTGCGGCCGCGACCGCGGCGGCGACGTCGTCGGCATGCCGGGGGAAGACCACGCCCATCGGCGTGATGGCGTACATGCTCGCGTCCCGGGCGAACAAGTGCCTGGTGTAGTCGTCGAATTGGACCTCTCCGTCGAGATCCTTGACCAGGTCGTTCTGGAGACCGCGAGCCCGATCCAGGCTTTCGGCGCTCTCGGAGCCTTCATGTATGGGGCTCTCGCCCTCGGTGACGGTCATGCTCGGCAACCTCCTCGGCGGGGTGGGGAGTTCGGCGGGCGCACGGCCGCCGTCACTCTGAGCGCAGGACATCCAGAGCGGCGGTGAGGCCGTTCGGGTCGATGCGTACGCCGGCCAGCTGAAGGCCCATCTGGACCCCGGCGAGCGTGCCCGCGAGCGTCAGATCGTTGAAGTGGCCGAGGTGGCCGATGCGGAAGACGCGTCCGGCGAGTTTGCCGAGGCCCGCCCCCAGAGACATGTCGAACCGCTCGAGGATGATCTCCCGCACCTTGTCGGCGTCCTTGTCCTCGGGCATGAGCACCGCGGTGAGCGAGGACGAGTATTCGCGGTCGTCGGCGCACAACACCTCAAGTCCCCAGCCGCGTACGGCGGAACGGGTGGCCGCCGCATGCCGGTCGTGCCGGGCGAAGACCGCGGGCAGCCCCTCGGCCTCCAGCATCCGCAGCGCTTCGGCCAGGCCGTAGAGGAGGTTGGTGGCGGGGGTGTAAGGGAAGAAGCCGCGCCGGTTTGCCTCGATGATCGGCTGCCAGTCCCAGTAGAACCTGCGCAGCCGCGCGGTGCGGGAGGCGGCGATGGCTTTCTCGCTCACCGCGTTGAAACCGAGTCCCGGCGGGAGCATCAGTCCCTTCTGGGACCCGGCGACGGTGACGTCGACGCCCCATTCGTCGTGCCGGTAGTCGATCGAACCCAGCGAGGAGATGGTGTCGACGAGGAGCAGCGCCGGGTGTCCCGTCGCGTCCATCGCCTGCCTGATCTCGGACACCCTGCTGGTCACACCGGTCGACGTCTCGTTGTGCACCACGCAGACGGCCTTGATCGTACGAGCGCTGTCGGCCGTGAGGTGTTCGGCGACGGCCTCGGGGGACGCGCCGCGGCGCCAGTCGCCGGGCACGAAGTCGACGTAGAGACCGAGGCCGGCGGCCATCTGCTGCCAGAGTGTGGCGAAGTGGCCGGTCTCCACGTGCAGCACCCGGTCCCCGGTGCTGAGTGTGTTGACCAGGGCCGCTTCCCAGGCGCCGGTGCCGGAACCGGGGAAGACGACCACGGGCCCCGAGGTGCCGAAGACCGGTTTCAGGGAGGCGAGCAACTCCGTGGTCAGAGCGGCGAAATCGGGGCCTCGATGGTCGATGGTCGGCGCCGAGATGGCGCGGAGCACCTGGTCGGGGACGTTGGTGGGGCCCGGTATCTGCAGGAAGTGCCGCCCGGGTTGAGAGGTCACTGTGGCCAACTCCCTTGAAGAGCGTGCCGCATTGTGGCACGGTGTGTCGTAAGGTGGCACGGGGAGCGTAGGGCCGACCGCGTGGGGAGTCAACGGATGCAGAGCGTTCTGAACGCACTTCGCGTGCTGGAAGAGGTCGCCGCGCGGCAGCCGATCGGCGTGGCCGACCTGGCCCGCAGCCTGGAGCTGCCCAAGAGTTCGGCGCAGCGTGCCCTGCGCACGCTGCACACGGCGGGCTGGATCCGCCCGGCCGGGGGAGAGGTCACCCGCTGGGTCGTGACCACCAAGGCGTTGCAGGTCGGCCGCCGTGCCGCGGGGGAGTTGAGCCTGCGTGACGTCGCCCTGCCGATCATGGAAGAGTTGCGGCGACGCATCGACGAGACGGTTCATCTGACGGTTCCGGACGGCGACAGGGTGGTCCTCATCGAGCGCCTGGAGACCTCCAAGCCGGTACGGATCATCCTGGCCCTCGGCACCCAGCTGCCCATCCACGCGTCGGCGAACGGCAAGGCGGTTCTCGCGGTGAGCCCGCAGGAAGTGATTGCCCGTCAACTGGGGCTCGGGCTCGAGGGGTTCACGGACTCCACCATCACGGACAAGGAGCGGCTGCTCACCGAGCTCGCGCGGATCAGGGAACGCGGATACGCCACCAACGGAGGGGAATGGCGCGACGACGTGTCCGCCGTCGCTGCCGCCGTGTGGGACGAGTCGGGAACGCCCGTCGCGAGCATCAGCGTCAACATGCCGACGAGCCGGATGACGCGGGAGGCGAGCGCCGAGTTCGGCGCGCTGGTGAGCGAGACTGCGCGGCAGGTCAGCGCGGCGCTGGGGCATTCACGGCAGGGTGACGGGGGTGGCCCGGCAGCCGGGCGCTAGCAAGCTCCGCCCCGCGCAACGACTTCGGGCGTCCCCCTTGACGTTCCGGGAAGCGCGCTCCAATACTCCCCATTGCGAAAGCTAAATTCCGTCAGGCGGAATTGATCATCCCCCTGGGCTCCTTCGGTCCACGGGCGGACGTCCGTGCGCGCCCTCATGCACCGCGCACTCCTCGGTGCCGCGCGCGCACCTCGTCACGCGCCCCGGCACACCGCGACATGACCATCGGCCGACGGCAAGGGAGCCCTCGTGTCAGATCAAGTCATCTCCATCATCGCCCTGGTCCTCGTCTTCGCCATAGCGACCTTCTCCGCCGTTCACCTGGGAGCGCTTGCCCTCGTGGCCGCGTTCATCGTCGGCTCCACCGTGGCGGACGAGTCGACGGACGACCTCTTCTCCGGCTTTCCCGGCGATCTCTTCGTCGTACTGGTCGGCGTCACGCTTCTGTTCGCCGTAGCGAAGAACAACGGCACCGTGGACTGGCTCGTCAACGCGGCGGTGAGAGCGGTGCGGGGCCGCATCGCCCTCATCCCCTGGGTCATGTTCCTCGTCACCGCCGTCCTCACCGCGGTCGGCGCCGTCACCCCGGCGGCAGTCGGCATCGTCGCCCCCATCGGCCTCGGCTTCGCCGCCGCCTACGGCATCAACCCCGTGCTCATGGGGCTGCTCATCGCCAACGGAGCCAGCGCGGGAGGCTTCTCGCCGATCGGCGTGTTCGGCAGCATCACGAACAACGTGGTCGAGCGCAACCACCTGCCGGGCAACCCCGCCCTGCTGTTCACCGCCTCGTTCCTGTTCAACGTGGTGCTCTGCGTCATCGTCTTCTTCGCCTTCGGCGGACGCCGATTGCTCGGGCAACGCGCGGAAACGTACAAAAGCGGAGGCGGAGGCGGCGGGAACGGCAGCGGTGAGCGAGGTGGCGGCGCGGCGCCGCCCGGCGGACAACTGGTCGAGGCGGGCGGAGGACCCGGGCACACCCCCGCTGTCGCGGCCACCACCACACGCACGGCAGCGGAAGAGCAAGAGCCCCTCAGGCTCGACGGGCCGCGCGCGCTCACTCTCGTCGGACTGCTCAGCCTCGTCGCCGGAGCGCTCTTCTTCGACCTCGACGTCGGCCTGATGGCGCTCACCATCACCGTCGTCCTCTCCCTGGTCTCACCGAAGTCGGTCACCGGCGCCGTGGACCGGTGCGCGTGGTCGACCGTGCTCCTTGTTTGCGGCATCGTCACCTACGTGAGCCAGATGGAACGCATGGGCACCATCGACTACCTCGGCAAGCAGGTCGCCTCCATCCAGGCACCCCTCGTCGGCGCCCTGCTGATCTGCCTCATCGGCGCCCTGGTCTCCGCCTTCGCCTCGACCACCGGAATGCTCGGTGCGCTGATCCCGCTGGCCGTGCCCTTCCTGCTCGCCGGCGAGGTGGGAGCCGTCGGACTCATCACGGCCCTGGCCATCTCCGCGTCCGTCGTGGACGCCTCGCCGTTCTCCACCAGCGGAGCACTGGTGACCGCCAACACCCCTGAAGACCAACGCGACTTCGTCTTCCGCCGCCTCATGGCCTGGGGGCTCGGCATCAGCTTGATCGGGCCTCTCGTCACATGGGGCCTGTTCGTCGTGCCCACTTCGCTGTGAGGCCCCACGGGGGTGATGTCGTACGCCGTCGGGGCGCTGCGCCCGTCAGGGGGTCGGGATACCGCCCGGCCGGGCGGGACGCCCGAAACGGACCGGAACACCCGGCGAATACAGCACGCTCGCCGGGTCCCCGACCGGCCGCGGCAGCCCCGCGGCCGCGACCAGATCCTCGTCGCACTCGATCAGCTCGGCCCGGTGCAGCGGCCAGCGCGGATGCACGTTCGGCAGGAACATCTGCCGTCCGAAGAACGTGTTGTGCATGCCCCACCGGGCCGTCAGGAAGTGCTCGAAGTCGGTCGGCTCATCGACCCGCTCACCCACCCTGACGGCGATACGACTGTGCGTGCCGCGCGGCCCCGGCCAACGCCTGGCACTCGTGTACGTGACGGTGTCGCCGCTGTGCCGGATGCTCATCCGCGACCACTGGTACGGCAGCCGGAAGGCGCCGCGCGCGACCGCCACCGGTATCAGGCGCGAGGCGTCAAGGGAGCGGAAGACGACTCCGCGGCGGCCATGGGCGTCCACCGAGTAGAGGCGGACGTTGGTCTCGGGAAACGTACCCAGATAGGGGATGCCGGGCAGCCGGAACCAGCCGACCCGGTGCATGCGGAACGCGACGAGGCCCACGTAGGTCGCCCCGTCGTGGAGGTCGGGAACCGTCCCGGCAGGCAGGAGGGGCGCCACGTCCGCGGGGTCCACGGCCCAGTGAACGAAGGCCAGGTCCAGCCACGACTGGGTGAGCAGCGGATTCTCGGCGGAGGCGGAGACGGAGGTGGGGGGATCGGCGGATATCGGTTCCGGTACGGCGGGGACGATGGCCACGGGATCAGGATCGCAGGCACATCGGCCAGGCCCGTCACGGGGGCGGACATCCGGGCGGGCGACGGGCCCGCGCGCCGCTGACCAGGGAGATCAGGGGCAGCCGCGCACGACTGAGCCCCCGGCTGACCGTGTCGGTGTCCGTCAGGGTCCGGGGGCCCGGGTCTGCGAGCGAGATCAGGAACGCGGCTTGCGGTCCTGCTCGGCCCGTTCCGCGTTCTTCTCCTTGATGCGTACCGTTTCCTTGCGGACCTCGGCCTGCGTGGCGCGCTCCTTCTGCAGCCACTCAGGGTTGTCCGTCTTCAGCGCGTCGATCTGCTCCGTGGTGAGGGCCTCCGTGACCCCGCCACGCGCGAGACCGGCGATGGACACACCGAGCTTCGCCGCGACGACCGGCCGGGGGTGCGGGCCGGTGCGCCGCAGCTCAAGCAGCCACTCGGGCGGCTCGGTCTGCAAGGCGCCCAGCTCGGTGCGCGAGACGACACCCTCCTGGAACTCGGCGGGGGTGGCCTCGAGGTACACACCCAGCTTCTTCGCCGCTGTCGCGGGCTTCATGGTCTGGGTGGTCTGGTGCGACGTCATGGTCACCAGGGTATCGAGCGTGTGAGCTACCGCCGACCACGACCGGTAACCTGGCGGAGTGACAGACTCGCAAGTAACCCCTTCGTTCAGGCTCGCGTATGTCCCGGGGGTGACGCCCACCAAGTGGGTGCGGATCTGGAACGAGCGGCTGCCCGACGTGCCGCTGACCCTCGTCGCGGTGTCCCCGGGCGAGGCGTTCGAGCTCCTGCGCGGCGGCGGCGCCGACGCCGGTTTCGTACGGCTGCCGGTCGACCGGACGGACCTCAGCGCGATCCCTCTCTACACCGAGACGACGGTCGTGGTGATCCCCAAGGACCACGTCGTCGCGGCGGTCGACGAGGTGTCCGCAGAGGACCTGGCCGACGAGATCGTGCTGCACCCTCTCGACGACACCCTCCAGTGGGAGGACCTGAGCCTGCCGGGACAGCCCGCGAACGAGCGCCCCGACACGACGGCGGACGCCATCGAGCTGGTGGCGGCGGGCGTCGGCGTCCTCATCGTTCCCCAGTCGCTCGCCCGCCTGCACCACCGCAAGGACCTCACCTACCGGCCGCTGTCAGAAGCCGCGGAATCACGGATCGCGCTGGCGTGGCCACAGGATGCGACCACAGACCTGGTCGAGGACTTCATCGGGATCGTCCGGGGACGCACCGTCAACAGCTCACGCGGCCGCGCCCAGACTCCCGCTGCCGCCTCCGCCACGGACCAGTCGAAGCGCAAGAGCCCCGACAAGGGCGGCGCCGGGCGCAAACCCTCGGCGGGCAAGCCGACCGGGAAGACGGGGAAGACGGGGAAGCCGACCGGGAAAACCGGCAAGAACGCACGGAGCGGTTCCGGCGGAGCGCCGAAGAGCGGCAAGCGGGGCAAGCCCGGCGGTCGTCGGTCCTAGCCGGTTCTCGCCGTCCGGGGACGGCTGCCGCAGCCTCACCCGACGCCGTTCCGCTGTGCCCACCAGGCGAGCACCCCGCCGAGGACGAGCAACAGACAGATGGCCACGTTGGTCCGCCTGTAGGAGACGAGGATCGCGGTGAACTCGCGGATCGTCGCGGTGGGCCAGAAGTACGCGGCGGTGGGCGAGCCCACCACCTGGCCCGTGATCCCGGTCCGCCGGGCGGTGAGCGCGGCGCGGAAGGCGTGGTAGTTGTTCGTGACGATGACACACCGGTAGTCCGGCGTCGTCTTCTCCATGATCGCCTTGCTGAACCGCAGATTCTCGTCGGTCGTCGTCGAGCGGTCCTCCCGCTCGATCCGGTCGGCGGGGAACCCACGGGCGATCAGGTAGTCGGCCATGGCGTGGGACTCCGGCACGTCCTCGTCCGGCCCTTGGCCCCCCGAGGTGATGAGCACCGGGGAGTCGCCCCGCTCGGCCAGCCGCGCGTGCACCGCCTGCGCCCGCTTGAGGCGGCTTGCCAAGAGAGGCGGCACGGTGGAGCCACCGACGAGCCCCGAGCCGAGTACCACCACGTAGTCGGCCTTGCGGCGCACCCGCAGCCGGCCGTAGAGGAACGCGTAACAGACGAAGCTCAGGAACAGGAACGAGAGATAGGCGGCAAGGCCGCCCGCCGCCGTTCCCACCCCGACCCACACCGGCGTCCGCACGACCACGGCCGTGACCAGCAGCGCCACGACGGTCAGGATGCACAACGCGGCCACCAGGGAGAGCAGGTTGGTGGGGCTCCTGCCCTCCTTGCGCACCATGTGCAGGCCGTTGAGGATCAGGAGACTCGTCAGTACGAGGATGCCGAGTGACCCCACCACCAGCAGCGCCCACGCGACTGCCTGCCCCGATGCCGAGCCGGACCTGACCAGTTGGAACGCCCAGGCCGCGAGACCGCAGAGCCCGGCGAGCCCCAGGATCACGGCGTTGCTGAACTTCCTGCGCTCGCGCGCCACACGCACGCAGAAGACGAGGAAGAGGAGTACCGCGGGGGCGTAGACCAACATCCGCACAGCGTAGGCGTCGTGCGCCCCTGCCACGCCCCCCTCGAACCGGATTCGGAGGCGTCCGCCGTAGTGATCTCCGGTGTCAGGCCGTGCCCTTTCCGGGGGACGGGGAGTTGACCCCGGTATGAAGAAGCGAAGCGTACTGGCCGTCGTCACTTTCGCCGCCGGGGCTGTCATCGCCGCGATCAGCCCGCCCCCGGGAGCGGACACCGCGGACACGGCGGGGCCCGTTCACACCGCCGGGGCGCTGGACGAGCTCGGCGACGTCGAGCAGTGGACCGACAGCACCCCGTCGAAGCCTGCCGCCGAACAAGGTGTGGTCGCCCCTGACATCTCCAGTACCCAGAGGCTCTGAGACGACGGACGCGGGGCCGGGACGTACGCGTCCCGGCCCCGCCTGCTGCCCCACGCTCCAAGGGAACACGTGGAGCACTCACCCCTACTTGGAGGACCCACATGTCCCGTGCCCGACAAGCGCGCAAGAGCGCGGCGCGACTCGCGGTCGTGCTGACACTGAGCCTGCTGACTCTCCCGATGCTCGGCGGCAGTGCCGCGGCCGGCGGAACCTGCTTCGCCACGCACGCCGATTCGCCGATCTATGCCGGGGACAACCCGTGGACCGAGATCGTCGGCTATCTCGATCCGGGCATCCCGGTGAACGGCACCCGCCAGGGCGCGGACGCCCTGTGGCGGGTCTCGCGCACCGACAACGGCCAGCAGCTCGGATACATGCGGTCCGCCGACCTCCGCTGCGAAGCCGGCTGACGGCGCATCACGACGGATCACGACGGTTCGTGGCGGGCTCGCCGCACTCCGGGCCCGCTGCACTCCGGGCCCGCCGGACCGCACCCACGCCTCCAACTGAACGCCGTGGCCCGCGCGCTTGCCGTGCCGGTATCGTCCACCTCTTGACCAGCCGCTTCTGCGGCCTCCGACTCAGAGGTGGATTTCTCATGACCAGCCGGCCCGCGACGACGACCCTGTGGCGACCGACCGGTCCCAAGGAGCTGGAGCTTGTCCGGGAGTTGAACTGGCGGGCCTGGCCGCCCCGGCTGCCCGAGCAGCCGATCTTCTACCCGGTCCTCAACGAGGACTACGCGATCAAGATCGCCAGAGACTGGAACGTGAAGCACGACGGCGCCGGCCACGTCACACGCTTCGAGGTCGACTCCGAGTTCCTGCGCCGATACCCCGTCCAGCAGGCGGGTGGCCGGACGATCCTAGAGCTGTGGGTTCCGGCCGAGGAGCTCGACGACTTCAACGCCCACATCGTCGGCGAGATTCAGCTGGTCCACACGTTCCGGTGAAAGGCGCAGGCCTTGAGGCATGCGGGCCCTCTGAGGGGGAGGGTGCAGGCCCTCTGAGAGGCCCTAGCCCCTTGTGAGACAGCCGGAAGTCCCAGCTGCGTCCGCGAACTCTGGGAGAGCGCTCTCCCGAGCTGCATCTTGCATGCGCCTGGCCGAGACGTCAACGCCCCAGAGTCGACTCTTCACGTCGCCGCCGAACCGCGCCGAGCAGTGGTCGGAGCGGTCGAAGCCGCGATGTCCAGCTCTCAATGCCCCCTGACCACCTCGAAGTTGTATCCCACCGCTCGCGGTTCCGGGGGAGTGGTCAGTCTCGTACGTCATTCGCGCATCGCCGATCCGCAGTCATCGGCGGCCAGTCGTTCACCATCTCTTGACACGCTCGCGTCACGGTGGGAACACTCCGGGAGAGCGCTCTCCCACCTCTGACTCCGGCGGGTGCTCTGCAACAGGTGGCTACGGGTGGCCGGTTGGCGCCCTCGGCCGCCCATGTCCCCACCCGGTCTCCGGGAGCGCACGGCCACGGCTCCCGGGCCGGCCCCCCATCCCTCTCCACGTGGCAGGAGGTCTCCATGGCACGGAGATCGAGAACGATCTCGGGAGCGCTGATCGCGGGCGCCCTGATACTGAGCTCACTCGGCATCGGCGGCATCGCGATGAGCGCCGACAACGCCTCACAGCCCTGGACGCAGAAGGCCGCGGCGCAGCACGCGGGACACGCCATGGCCGCGTCCACCCGAGCGTCGGCGGACGACACCGACGCGGACGGGTACATCCCCGCGAAGTCGCCCGTCACCGGCGTCAAGCCGTCCGCCGAGCAGCCGCCGCACCGCTACTTCCACGAATTCCAGGCGCACTGTTCGGTCACGCACACCGCCCCCGACGACCCCATCGTCTACCCCGGGCAGCCCGGCAAGTCGCACGACCACACGTTCATGGGCAACACCACGACGAACGCCAACAGCACCACGGCGTCGCTGGACGCGGGCTCCACCAAGTGCCTCGCGCCCGGCGACAGGTCGGCGTACTGGATGCCCACGCTGTACAACGGCGACAAGGAGATACGTCCCGTAGGGGACCAGACGATCTACTACAAGGCCGGGGTCACCGACTACACGAGCGTGCGGCCGTTCCCCAAGGGGCTCAGGTTCGTCGTCGGCAGTCCGATGCAGAGCGCGCAGGAGTTCCGCAACCACCCCGGCTTCGTCGAGGGATGGGAGTGCGGGACGAGCTACTTCAACGTCGAGTTCCCCAAGGACTGCCCCACGACGCCCGACACACAGCTCAACATCCGCTTCCAGGCGCCCAGTTGCTGGGACGGCAAGACACTGGATTCCCCCAATCACCAGAGTCACATGTCCTACCCCGTGGTCAAGAACGGCACCAACGACAACGTGTGCCCGACGAGCCATCCCGTCGCCCTGCCGATGATCGAGTTCAAGATGGCGTTCCCCGTCAACGGGGATCTGTCGAAGGCCCGATTGGCGAGCGGCGCGAGCCACTCCTTCCACTACGACTTCTTCAACGCGTGGGACGACGCGACGCTGAAGGCACTGGTGGACCACTGCGTCGTCGGCGGCCTGCAATGCGACCCGCGCGGCTACGACCAGACGCACCCCGAGGCGGGCGCGGCACTCGACGAGAACTACGAACTGCCCTGACCTCGACCTGCGAAAGGCGGTGCTCGACCTGTGAAGGGCGGTGCTCCCTCCGCCCTTCACAGCCCACCGCCCCCCACTCCGCACACCTTCTCCATCCCCCGTCCCCCCTCATCCAGGAGATTCCCATGCTCAGACCTGGTACCGCTCTCGCCGCTCTCTCCCTGCGCAGCGTCGTGGTCCCCGCGGCCGCGGGCCTGCTCGTGGCCGGTGCACTCGTGCTCCCCGCACAGCAGGCGCACGCGGCCGGCAGTGTCGTGAAGGTGACCGGTTCGCAAGGCAACTGGCAGCTCACCGTCGACGGCTCGCCCTACCAGGTCAAGGGCCTGACCTGGGGACCCTCGGTCGCTGACGCCGACAAGTACATGCCCGACGTGAAGTCCATGGGCGTCAACACCATCCGGACCTGGGGGACCGACGCCTCCAGCAAACCGCTGTTCGACTCCGCGGCCGCTCACGGCATCAAGGTCGTCGCGGGCTTCTGGCTCCAGCCCGGCGGCGGCCCGGGGAGCGGCGGCTGTGTCAACTACCTGACGGACACCGCGTACAAGAACCAGATGCTCGCGGAGTTCCCCAAGTGGGTGGACACCTACAAGGACAACCCCGGCGTACTGATGTGGAACGTGGGGAACGAATCGGTGCTCGGCCTGCAGAACTGCTACGCCGGTGACGAGCTGGAGAAGCAACGCAACGCGTACACCACCTTCGTCAACGACATAGCCAAGAAGATCCACGCGGTGGACCCCAACCACCCCGTGACCTCCACCGATGCCTGGACCGGGGCCTGGCCCTACTACAAGAAGAACGCCCCGGACCTCGACCTCTACGCCGTCAACTCCTACAACGCCGCGTGCGACATCAAGTCCGACTGGGAGAAGGGCGGGTACACCAAGCCCTACATCGTCACCGAGTCCGGGCCCGCGGGCGAGTGGGAGGTCCCCGACGACGCCAACGGAGTCCCCGAGGAGCCCACCGACCGGGCCAAGGCGGCCGGGTACACGAAGGCCTGGGACTGCGTGACCGGCCACCGGGGTGTCGCGCTCGGCGCCACTCTGTTCCACTACGGGACGGAGTACGACTTCGGCGGCGTCTGGTTCAACCTGCTCCCCGCGGGCCAGAAGAGACTCTCGTACTACGCCGTGAAGAAGGCCTACAAGGGCAGCACCGCCGGTGACAACACCCCGCCTGTCATCTCCGAACTGGCCGTCGACGGCGACGCGGGCAAGGTCCCCGCAGGCGCCCCGCTCACACTCACGACCAAGGTCAGCGACCCTGACGGCGACGCGCTCTCCTACGAGGTGCTCGCCAGCAGCATCTACATCGACCAGAACAAGGGTCTCACCCCGCTTGCCGTCACGAACCAGGGATCGGGCCGCCTGAAGGTCACGGCCCCGGACAAGCCCGGCGTCTGGAAGATCTACGTCAAGGTCAGCGACGGCAAGGGCAATGTCGGCATCGAGACACGGTCCGTGCGTGTGGTGGTGCCGCCGGTCGACGGCACGAACGTCGCCCTGGGCAAGCCCGCGACCGCCTCCTCCTTCCAGCCCGGCAGCGGCGACTGCCCGTGCCCCGCCGCCAAGGCCGTCGACGGCAAGAACGACACCCGCTGGGCCAGTGACTGGAGCGACCCGCAGTGGCTCCAGGTCGACCTGGGCTCCACCACCTCCTTCAAGCACGTCCAGCTCAACTGGGAGACCTCGTACGCGAAGACGTACACGATCCAGACCTCGGACGACGGGCAGAACTGGAAGACCGTGCGCGAGGTGAGCGGCGGCAACGGCGGCGTCGACGACTTCGACGTGAACGGCTCCGGCCGGTACGTACGGGTCAACGGCACCCAGCGAGGCACCGGATACGGCTACTCGCTCTACGAATTCGGTGTCTACAAGTGATGCGCCACTGAACTCACCACTGATCCGACTTCGGCGCCGCTTCCTTGTCGGGGGCAGGAGGAGCAAGGAATGACGCGGGACGAACTGCTGAAGCTGGTGGGCGCGCTTGACCTGGCGCGGAAGGTGGGTCTGCTGACCGGAGCCACGGTGTGGCGTACCCGGGCCGAACCAGCGTTGGGCCTACGGGAGATGGTCTTCTCGGACGGTCCCGCCGGTGTGCGGGGGGAGGAGTGGGACGAGCGCAGGACCTCGCTGCTCCTGCCCTCCGCCTCCGCGCTCGGTTCACTCTGGGACGAGCAACTGGCCGGTCAGCTCGGCGAACTGCTCGCCTTCGAAGCCCTGGGCAAGGGGGTGCACGCGGTCCTGGCGCCCACCTTGAACCTCCACCGCTCCCCGCTGGGAGGGCGCCACTTCGAGTGCCTGGCCGAAGACCCGGAACTGGCCGCGCGCACCGGAAGCGCCCTGATCCATGGCATCCAGGCCCACGGCGTCGCCGCCACCGCCAAGCACTACGTGGCGAACGACTCGGAGACCGAACGGCTCACCATGGACGTACGGGTGGACGAGCGGACGCTGCGCGAGGTGTATCTGGCCCCGTTCGAAGCCGCCGTCAGAGCGGGCGTGTGGCTCGTCATGAGCGCGTACAACGGCGTCAACGGCACGACCATGACCGCCAGCGAACTGCTGGCCGAGCCCCTGAAAGGAGAGTGGGGTTTCGACGGGGCCGTCGTTTCCGACTGGGGCGCCGTGCGGCTGACGGCCGCGAGCGCGGCAGCGGCACAGGACCTCGCGATGCCAGGCCCTGACGGCCCGTGGGGCGCGGCTCTGATGGCGGCGGTCCGGAGCGGCAGCGTTCCGGAGAAGGCGATCGACGACAAGGTGCTGCGCCTGCTCACCCTGGCCGACCGGGTCGGCGCGCTCGGGAGCGGACGGAGCATCCCGCCGCGCGCGTGGCCGGGCGGCACGGCGCGCCGCCTGCTGCGCCGGGCCGTGGCGGCGAGCACCGTGCTGCTGCACAACGACGACGTACTGCCCCTGGACCTCTCCGCGCTGCACAGCGTGGCGGTCATCGGACGGCACGCCTCGGCCCCGCGCCTCCAGGGCGGAGGCAGCGCCGGAGTCTTCCCGCCGGACGTCGTCACACCCCTGGACGGCATCCGGGCCCGGCTGCACGGACGGGCCGAGGTGCTGCACGCGCCGGGCCCGGACCTGGGCGGGCAGCCGCTGCCACTGGATCCCGCACGGTGCACGAACCCTCTCACCGGGGAGCCCGGCGTACTGATGCGCGTACTGACCGAGGACGGGCATGAACTGCACTCTGAACATCGTCTCTCCGGACGGCAGTTGGAGCCTCCCGTCGCACCAGAAGCCCACACCGTCGAGATCAGCGCGCTGGTGCGCCCCGTCAGCGACGGAAAGTGGACGTTCGGGGTGGGCGGCTACGGCCGGATGAGCCTCGCGGTGGACGGACAGCCGCTGGTGGAAGGGGAGTTCGCGCGCGACACCGAGGACCCTGCGGTCATCCATCTCGATCCGCCACGTCGGCACGCATCGGTATGGCTGGCGGGCGGTCACGCCGCGCACCTGGTGGCACGCCGCGAGCTGGCACCTGACACCGGTCGCGCCATCGTCGTGACGGCCGCGGCGCCCGAGCCGGACCCCGAGCGGGCACTGGCCGAGGCGGTCGAGGCCGCGCGGCACGCGGCCGTGGCCGTGGTCGTCGTCGGTACCACCGAGGGCGGCGAGTCCGAGGGGCACGATCGCACCTCGCTCACCCTTCCGGGCCGTCAGGACGAGCTGGTCTCGGCGGTCGCCGCCGCCAATCCGCGCACCGTGGTCGTCGTCAACTCGGGCGGCCCCGTGGAGCTGCCCTGGCGGGAACAGGCCGGGGCGGTGCTCCTTTCGTGGTTCCCCGGACAGGAAGCGGGGTCCGGACTCGCCGACGTCCTCTTCGGAGCGGCCGAACCGGGCGGCCGACTGCCCACCACGTGGGGAGCCGCACTGGCGGACGCACCGGTCAGGGAGACCCGCCCGCGGGACGGTGAACTCGTCTACGCGGAGGGCCTGCACATCGGCTACCGGGCTTGGCTGCGGGCGGGCCGCGAACCGGCCTATTGGTTCGGCCATGGCCTGGGTTACACCACGTGGAGCTACGACCGTCTCCGGGTCGCGAGCACGAACGACGGGGGAGGGGCCGCTCTTGCCGTGGAGGTTCAATTGCGCAACACGGGGGCGCGCCCGGGACGTGAGGTGGTGCAGGTATACCTCGCACGGCCCGACTCCGCCGTGGAGCGCCCGGTCCGCTGGCTAGCAGGCTTCACGGCGGTCTCGGCGGGGCCGGGGGAGACGGTGACGGCGTCGGTGGAGGTACCGGCCAGGATGCTGCGCCACTGGGATGCGGACGAGGGCGCATGGCGCACAGAAGCGGGCGTCTGGCGGATTCTTGCCGGGCGCAGCGCGGGAGATCTTCCGCTCACGGCGACGGTACGCAGGTCAAACAGCCGCGCGTAGCAGGAGCGTAGGCACGGGAGAGCGCTCTATGACGCCCGGGGGCGGGGCGTTAGGGTTCCCGGATGGACAGACAGATGCCGACGCTCGAGGACGTGGCGCGCGAGGCGGGGGTCTCGCGCGCCACCGTCTCCCGGGTGGTCAACGGCGTGCGCAATGTCGCCCCCGCCATCCAGGACGTGGTCCGGGCGGCCATCGAGCGGACGGGCTACGCACCCAACCGTGCGGCCCGCTCCCTGGTGACCCAGCGCGCGGGCACCATCGCCCTGGTCGTCTCGGGGGCCGGAGACAACTCCGACACGGCACAGAACGCGTTCGCCGCGCGCGTGTTCGCGGACCCGTTCTTCGGCCGGGCCGTCAGCGGTGTGGTGGGATTCCTGCGTCCGCGCGCCATGCATCCGGTGCTGATGTTCGCGGAGACGGAGGAATCCCGCCAACAGGTCCTGACCTACCTGCGCCAGGGCAACGCGGACGGCGCCCTGGTCGTCTCGACACACGCCCAGGACCCGCTGCCCGCGCTGCTCGCCGAAGCAGAGGTGCCCGCGGTGTTCTTCGCGCGTCCCTCACTGCTTGCCCGCGTCACGTTCGTCGACTTCGCGCACCGGGACGGGGCGAGGCTGGCCGCGGACCATCTGCTGGCCCGCGGCTGCCGACGGGTGGCGACCATCTCGGGCCCGTTGGACATCCCCGCCGGCCGGGAACGCCTCGCCGGTTTCCAGGACGGCATGGAGCGGGGCGGGCAGCCCTACATCCCCGTCGCCGAGGGCGGGTTCACGCTGGAGAGCGGAGCGAAGGCGATGCGTCGGCTGCTGGCCGAGCACCCGGACATCGACGGGGTGTTCGCGGCCAACGACCTGATGGCGCAAGGGGTGTGCCAGGCCCTGAGGGAGCAGGGCAAGCAGGCGCCGGGGGACGTGGCGGTGGTCGGATTCGACGACTCGAGCGTGGCGGTCACCTGCGTGCCGCCGTTGACGACGGTGCGGCAGCCGGTCGAAGAGATGGGTGCCGAGATGGCGCGGCTGCTGCAGGAACAGATGGAGGGCGTACGGACAGAGCCCACCTCGGTGATCTTCGAGCCGGAACTCGTGGTGCGCGAGTCGGCCTAGCGCACAGCGACAGCAGTGGTCAGCGCCGGTGCATGGTCTGCAGTGCCTCGACCAATACCTTCGGGTCGTGCCCTCCCTTGTAGACGGGCGGGGGCTGCTTCTCGAGCCCGAGCAACTGCGCGACGGCGGTCCAGGCGGTGCGCACCGAGTACTCGACCGTGAACACCACGTCGTCGGGGACCTCGGCGTACTGTCCGATGAAGGCGAGGTTGGTGGAGCCCTCCGGCACGACCTGAGGCCGGTCGCCTGCGCTGCGGACCAGGAACTGGCTGGTGATGTACGGCATCAGGGCCGGGAGCACGATCGAGTTCTCGAGGATCTGCGGACCCTCCTCGAAGCGCAGGTGGTGCAGGACCTCGTCGAGGATCTCCCGGCCGGTGCACTGGCGCATCGGCTTGCCCACGAAGTCGCCCTCCTGGTCCGGGAACAGGGCGTAGCCCCACCAGACGTAGGTGTCCTCGGGCTGGTCATGGAAGTGCGGTTGGTGGTTGAGGACGATGGTCAGGAGCCACTTGGAGTCCTTGAAGGTGATCAGGCCGCCCTTGCCGGCCTCGCTGCCGCTGAACTTCTCCATCAGCTCGAAGAAGGTGGGGTCCTTGGTCGTCACCGTGAAGGATTCCCACGTCGAATCCGGGATGGACGAGTTAAAGACCACGGGCCTGCCAAGGCCCTGCCGCTTGGCCGCGAGCGTCTCCCACAGGCGCCAGGCTCCGTCGGCTCCCGTGGTGTCCAGGGCGGGCACCGTGTCGGTGGACCCGAGGGTCGAGCCTGCCGTCATCGAGCCGTTGGTGACCATGACGAGGTCGCCGGGGGCGAGTGTGATCTCCTGGCTCCGGTCGCCACGCCTGCAGCTGATCGCCTCGACGGTGAGGGCGTCACCGCCGGCCAGGGTCAAGTCGGTTACCCTCGTGCCGAGTTGCACGGTCACCCCCTGATCGGTGAGCCACTTCAGCAGCGGACGCACGATGGAGTCGAACTGGTTGAAGCGGGTCCGGTAGATGCCCGACATGGAGTCGAAGGTCTTGAAGAGGTGGACGAACCGGTTGAGATAGCGGCGGAACTCGATCGCGCTGTGCCACGGCTCGAAGGCGAAGGTGGTGCACCACATCCACCAGAAGTCCGTACGGAAGAACCCCGGGCTGAAGCAGTCGGTGATGCGCTTGCCGTCGAGCAGCTTCTCGGGGGTGCCCACGCACTTGACCAGTTCGATACGGTCGCGCTCCGAGAAGCCCATCGAGTGTGAGTCGATCACCTTGCCCTCGGCGTCGACGAGCCGGGCGTGGTCGTCCCAGGCGAAGTCCTCGTGGAAGGCGAAGGTGTCGTCGGTGACCGACTTCGACGGATCGTCGAGGGAGGGGATCGAACCGAGCAGGTCGTAGGTGCAGTCGAAGTGGATCTCGAACATCCGGCCGCCGCGCATCGTGTAGCCGGTCTCGGGCGAGCCGGAGGCGTCCAGACTGCCGCCCTCACGGTCCTGCTCCTCCAGTACGACGATGTCGGATCCCACGAACCCGCCCTCGCGGATCAGGAACGCCGCCGCCGACAGGGAAGCGATCCCGCTGCCCACCAGATACGCCTTCGCCATGAACGCCTTCTTCCGAGGTCTTCCGAGGTGCTTCCGTACGGTGTGCCACCCGCGTCTCAGCTTCAGGGGATGCCTGGCCCGGTGCAGCAGGGGGCGCCCGAACGGGTTACCGCAGGAAATTGCAGGAAATGGCGTCGGGGCGGGCCACCGGATGCGGATCACGCCCCGCAATGTGAGCCTGGTGTGGGGGCGACACAGAGAGGCGGTTGGCCCATGTCAGTCATGGACAAGCTCAAGCAGATGCTCAAGGGCCACGAGGACAAGGCCGGGCAGGGAGTCGACAAGGCGGGCGACTTCGTCGACGGGAAGACTCAGGGCAAGTACTCCGGCCAGGTCGACACCGCCCAGGACAAGCTCAAGGACCAGTTCGGCGGGGACCAGGACAAGCCCCCGCAGCAGTAGCGCCGGCCCGGATTGTCAGTGCAGGCCGCTAGCCTGGGATCTTCCATCCGCGCTGTGGCTGCAGCGCTGCCGCCCCGCCCTTGTCTCCGAGTGATGCCGGAGCGGGGGCGGGGCGCTCGGCTTTCCTGCCGGGTCAGGAGTTGTGGGTCCGGATGTGTGCGAGAAGCGCATCGACAGCTTGCTCGGTGGCGGCTGCCATATCCACCGCTGCCGGGTCCAGGAGCCACTGCACCTGCAGACCGTCCATGACGGCGATGATCACGTTGGCGGTGTTCTCGATGTCGAGGTCGGCCCGTGCTTCGTCGAGTTCGCAGGCCTCGGTGAGGGCCTCGGTGATGAAGGTGCGCAAGCCTGCGTAGCGTCGGCGGAAATACGGTTGGGCGGGGTGATCGTCGGTGACGCTCTCGGCGCACAGGACGGTGTAGAGCCGGACGATGCCTTCGCGTTCGGTGTTGTGGCGGACGGTGTCCACGAGATGGCGCAGGAAGGCCAGTCCGCGGGGCCGCTGCGGGCCGAGCGGTGCGATCTCGGCGTTGTCGCGTAGCTCGAGAACCTCGGTCAGGAGGTTCTCCTTGGTACGGAAGTAGTGCAGGACGCCCGCCTGGGTCAGGCCCGCGCGGTCGGCGATCTCCGCCAGCGACGCTTTGCCGTATCCGCGGGCCGCGAAGGTCTCCATGGCGATCTGCAGGATCTCGTCGTGGCGTTCCTGGGCGGCCTGACTGCGGCCGCGGCGGGTGACCTGCCCTTGGCCCCGGCGGTCCGTCGAACTCTTCGCGCCTGCGGTCTTCGCCGCCTTTTGCGTGCTCACGGTGCGGAGTCTAGGCGCGAGTTGATCGCCCGGAAAGAACCGCTCTCCAACCACTTACTGAGTACTTAGTAAGTGTGCTTCCATGTTGCCCGTTCACGCCACTGCCAGGCCCTGCCGCGCCGTGCGGCAGGGCCTGGCCTGGACCCCAGAGCCCCGTGATCGTCGGTTTCCTCCTCCCCGCGCCACCGCATGGCAGGCATCGCAGACCAAGGAGCCGCACATGAGAACACGCACCGGAACGCACCACCGCACAGGCCTGAAGACCGCCGGGGCGGCAGCCGCCCTGGCGCTCGCCGGCACGGCCATCGCCTACGGCCCGCTCGACGAGGCACAAGCCCGCCCGGCCTCCGCGGCGGCCCACGGCGCGTCCGCGCAGGCGGCAGCCGACCCCGCGGCACAGGTGTGGATCACCACGCCGGACGGGAGCCGCAAGCTCGCGCACGCGGGCGAGGCGCCTTTCACCGGTCAGCCCCAGGGCACTGACATCCGCATCGACCCCGGTGCCACGGGACAGCGTTTCACCGGTGCGGGCGCCTCGGTGACGGAGGCGTCCGCCCACCTCATCCGGCAACTGCCCGCCGACAAGCGGAAAGCGCTCCTCGCATCCCTCTTCTCGCGCGACGGCGAGGGCATCGGTCTGAACTACCTGCGCCAGCCCTTGGGCAGCAGCGACTTCAACACGGACGCGCGCTTCACCACGTACGAAGACACCAAGGGCGCCTTCACCATCGACCGTGACAAGAAGGAAACCCTCCCCGTCCTCAAAGAGGCGCTCGCCGTCAACCCGCGGATCCGCTTCATGGGATCCCCCTGGTCGGCGCCGGCCTGGATGAAGACGGGCGGCTCGCTCAAGGGCGGCAGCCTCAATGCCGCGCACTACCAGGGCTACGCCGACTACCTGGTCAAGGCGATCAAGGCCTACCAGGCCGAAGGGGTCAAGCTCACCGACCTCACCGTCCAGAACGAGCCGGAGTTCGCCAACTCCACGTACCCGTCGATGTCGATGACCTCAGGTCAGCAGGCATCCTTCCTCAAGGTCCTCGACAAGACCCTTACGAGCGCGGGTCTGAACACCAACATCCTTGCCTACGACCACAATTGGGACCATCCGAACTACCCCCTCGAGGTGTTCGGCCAGACCGCGGGCATGAACCGTCTGATCGGCGCCGCATTCCACTGCTACGGCGGCAGCCCGGAAGCCGAGCAGCAGGTGCGTGACGCGGGTAAGCGCGTGTTCTTCACGGAGTGCTCCGGCACCGATTCCTCCAATGCCTCCACGACGTTCGGCGACACCTTGAAGTGGCACGCCGAGAACCTCGTCGTACGGAACATGCGCAGTGGCGGCGAGACCGTCGTCAGCTGGAACCTCGCCCTCGACGAGAACGGCGGACCGCACCAAGGACTGTGCGGCACCCGTTGCAACGGCGTCGTCGAGACCAAGAGCGACGGCACGGTCACCAGGAACGCCGAGTTCTACATGCTGGGCCACCTGACCAAGTTCGTGGACGAGGGAGCGAATCGGATCGGCTCCACTGCGGACTCGACCATCCGGAACGTCGCGTTCCAGAATCCGAATGGATCGCGGGCCGTGTACGCGGTGAACACCGGCTCCGCGGCGAAGGTCTTCTCGGTCACGGACGCGGGCCGCAGCTTCACCTACACACTGCCCGCAGGGGCCGTGGCTACCTTCACCTGGCGCCCCTGAGCGAGTTCGGGCTCAACGCCGGGCTCAACGTCTGGTCCAGGTCAGGGGAGGACGCGGAAATGGGTGGTCAGGCGGTGGCTGTCGTCCAGGACGTGGAAGGCGAGACCCGGGGGTTGGTCGCGATCCGCGGGCCGGTCGCCTTCCCAGGGCAGGCGCAGGGTCCAGGTGATGGCGGGTCCGACGATCAGGGGGCGTGCGGCGAAGGTGGTGGCGGCCGCGGTGTGGGCGTGGCCGGTGAGGACGGCGGTTATGCGCGGGTGCGCTTCGATCAGCGCGGCGAGCTGTTCGGGGTGTTGGAGGCGGTGGGCGTCGGGCAGTGGGTGATGGAGCTCGACGGGCGGCTGGTGAAAGGCGACCAGCGCGGGGGTGCCGCGGGGCAGCGCGGCAAGGGTGGCGTCGATCCAGGCCAGTGTCGCCGCAGCGAGGTGCCCCTCGTCGCGGCCGGGGATGGTGGAGTCGCACATCAGGATGGCCGTGCCCGCGATGTGGTGGAGCTCGTTGATGGGGCTGTTGTCGGGCGTCCGGCCGAGCAGGGCCTTGCGGAATTCGGGGCGCGCGTCGTGGTTGCCGGGGCAGGTCAGAACCGGGAAAGGAGCGGCCAGGATCCGGGCGGCTTCCGCGTACTCGGCCTCCTCGCCGTGGTCGGCTATGTCCCCGGTGACCAGGAGGGCGTCGACCGGGCGGGGCAGGGCGCGCAGATAGTTCATGACGTGCGTGGCGCGCCGGGTCGCCCGCTCGCTGCCGTCCAGGTGCAGGTCACTGATGTGGGCAAGCAACGCTGTCATCGCTCTGTCTCCTCCAGATGGCGGGTCGGGCCGCAGTCGGTGTGGGCCGACGGGTGCGCAACCAACCGCTCGACATGCCTGACGGAAGTATTCCTAACGGAAGTTTTCAGTTTGCCGTTAGAACATTAGACTGCGCCGACGGATGTGATCAAGTGGTCATCGGCAGGGCCCGAAGGCGGGCAGAGGGAGAAGAGGAGGCGGCCCGTGGAGCGCTGGCTGGCACTGGAACTGGCGAGCACGATCCGCCATGACGGCGACGGCGGCGTCACCGACGACCTGGCCACGGCCGGGGAAACCACCCGCTGGATCCACGACCAGGACAGCCTGCTGCCCGCCCACATCCGGACCGGGGAACTCGCGGCGGACGAGGACCTCAGGCAAGGGATCGTCGAACTACGGGCGGCAGTACGGGCGTTGTTCGCGCGGGCGGTCAGCCCCGCGCCGCCAAGCCCGGCGGACGCCCACCACCTGATGCCCGTCGACAGGGCGCTGACCCACCTCAACACGACCGCCGCCCGGGAACTGATCGCCCCGCAGTTGGAGTGGCCTCACGAAGGAACCCCCGCCGCACGGCTCCTGACGGCGCAGAACGACCCGCACACCGGCCTCGTGGCGACCCTGGCCCGGGCCGCGGTCGACTTCCTGAGCGGCCCACAACGCGAGCAACTGCGCGCCTGTACGGCACCTCGGTGCGTGCGCTATTTCGTCAAGAGCCACGGCCGACAGGAGTGGTGCAAGGCGTCATGCGGGAACCGGGCCCGCGCCGCTCGCCACTACCGGCGCCATCACGCGTCCCCGTAGCGGGTGGCGAGCGCGGCGGCGCGGTCGCGCAGGGAGGCGCGCAACGACTGCGGGGCCAGGGCTTCCGCGTCCGTGCCGAGCTGCCACAGCGCCCATTCGGCATGCCGGGAATCTTGGAAGGTCACTTCCAGCCGCAGTCGGCCGTCTGCGTCGGGTTCCTCTGCGCGGACTGCCAGCGCGGTGTCAAGGAGTTCCTCCCGCCGCGCCGGGTCCACCCGTACCAGCACGGTGAGGTGGTCGCCGCCGGAGAGGAACTGCGCGGAGCGTTCCCGCCAGATCCGGTCCAGGTCGACCCGGTTCGGTCGCCGCGCCGCTTCGGGGAGTTCCTCGGCGGCCAGCACCCGCGCCAGTCGGTAGGTGCGGTCGGCGCCGGATCTCGTGGCCAGCAGGTAGCCCCGGTCGCGTACGGTGACCAGGCCGATCGGGTCCACCGTGCGCCACTGTGGTGTCTGGCCGGTGGCCGCGTAGTGGATGCGCAGCTTGTGTCCGGCGAGCACCGCCCGCCTGACCTCGACCATTGCGGTACCGGATACCTCCTCGGTGACCAGGCGGCGTGAGAGCAGGTCGGTCTCCGGGTCGACGAGAAATCGCTGGGTCGCGTCGCCCGCGGAGGCCCGGTGGCTTTCGGGCAGTGCGTCGACCACTTTCCGCATGGCCGAAGCGAGCGCCGCGCTGAGGCCGAACACCTGCTCGCCGCGCCCCGATCCGGCGGTCAGCAAGGCGAGGGCCTCGTCGTGGTTGAGTCCGGTGAGCTCGGTCTGGAAACCGGGCAGCAGCGAGAAACCGCCGTGCCGACCGCGTTCGGCGTAGACCGGGACGCCTGCTGTCGACAGCGCCTCGATGTCACGCAGCACGGTGCGGGTGGACACCTCCAGCTCGCGGGCCAGCGTGTCCGCTGTCAGCCGGCCGCGCCGGCGCAGCAGGAGCACCAGTGAGACCAACCGGTCGGCACGCATGCGAGAACGTTAACGGAATACATGACTGAGGGTGTCGTGATTTGTTGGGAGGCTCGTTGACGCGACGTCAGAGCTGGTGGCCACCGAGCCGATGGACGTACGTACTTCCCCTGAATCGAATGGAGCTGATGTGGCAGTGGAACGAACTGCGGTCAACCCGGTGACGTGGTCGGTGGAGATGGGCTTCAACCAGGGAGAGATCGTCTCCGGGCACACCCGGACGCTGTACATCTCGGGGCAGACCGCGATGGACGGTGACGGCAAGCCCCAGCATGACGGCGACATGGCAGCGCAGTTGACGCTGAGCATCGACAACCTGGAGGCCGTGCTCGGCGAGGCCGGCATGTCTCTCGCGAACGTCGTCCGGCTCAACGTCTACACGACCGACGTTGATCAGCTCTTCCCGCACTACGGCGTGCTGGCGGCGCGGTTGGGCGCCGCAGGGGTGGCGCCGACCACCACGATGCTCGGGGTGACGCGACTGGCGATCCCCGGCCAGATGGTCGAGCTCGAGGGCACCGCCGTCGCGTGAAGCGACCTCGCCGCTCCTGCTGCTCGTGCCGGTTTCCGGCCTCCCTGTGATCTACAGGAGCAGCACGCTAAGGCCCGCGCGAAGCGCTCGCGCGGGCCTGTGTCGGCCGGTGCGAAGGTGCCGCGGCCGTGCAACGCGGGCCGTCAGCCGCCTCGGCGCGGTCAGCGCAGGTCGGCACGACTTTGCCGGAGGAGAGGTCTGGCAGGAGGCGTGCGGCGTCTGCGGCGACCTCCTTGCCCCGGCTGATCACGTTGACGGGGAGCAGGCGGCTCCTGGGCCGCGACGGACTCCAAGGACCGCCCCGACCACCGTGGCCCGGCCGGTCCATCGTGGGGCGCCGCCACCCGCCCGCCATGCCGCGACGGGAAGCCAACTCGCACGGTGAGAGAAGGAGGAGGTCAGCGGTCGCAGGTGGTGCGCCCCGGGTGCCAGCGGCAGGCCAGTGCCGCGAAGCCGCCGTCGGCGACCACCGGAACGGCGAGGGTGTCGCCGCCGCGCATCACATGCGGCGTGCGCTCGAGCCCGGAGGGGCCGTCCGTCACCGTCTCGACCAGCCAGCGGCCGGACCCGATGCGCAGGGGCACGTCCACGGTGCGGGCCGCCCCCGCGAACGTACCGCCGATGAACCACTGGCCGCCCGCCTTGCGCGCGAGCACGGCCGAGGTTCCGGGATCGCCGGTGAGTAACCGTGTGGCGTCCCAGGCGCGCGGCAGCTGCTCCAAGTAGCGGCGTGCCTGGGGGCGTTGGTCGTACGACTCGGGGGTGCCTGCGAGGTTGGTGATGCCGGACTCGTACAGGACGGACAGGCCGAGTTCGCCCGCGTCGGAGGCGACGTTGGGGCGGTAGGGGCGGTGGAAGGCGCCCGGGGTGAAGTCCATCGAGCCGATCGCGTTGCGGGTGAAAGGCAGGAGGGTCAGATGCTCGGCCGTGTTCGTGCGCTTCTCCTCACCGCCCACGCCCTCCAGCGTCATCACCTGCGGCCAGGTGCGCTGGATGCCCTTGGGGATGGTCGAGCCATGGAAGTTGACCATGAGATGGTGCTTCGCCGTCGCCGGGAGGATTTCGTCGTACCAGCGGAAGCGGTCCTGCGACTCCGAGTCCATGAAGTCGATCTTCACGCCCTTGACGCCCCAACTCTCCAGCGTGGAGAGCCATTTCTCGCGTTCGACGGGATCGGTGAGGAGGGTGTAGTGCAGCCAGACCTGGATCTCGACGCCGCGCTTCTTCGCGTAACTCACCAGCTCCGGCATCCAGTTGCGGGTCTGCCACTCGGGGTCGATGACCTCCCACTGGCCCGGTAGGTAGTACCAGCCCGCGTCGACCACCTCGTACGGCCAGCCGCGTTCGGCCGCGTAGTCGACGTACTTCTTCTGCGCCTCCAGGCTCTGTCCGGCCTCCTTGCCGCCCGCGAGCCAGGTCCACAGGGCAGGGCCCGGTTTGATCCAGGAGGTGTCGCCGACGCGGGAGGCCGGTGCCAGGTCGTCGGTCAGCGTCGACTCGGTGACCGTCGCGAGGGAGCCGGTGATGATCGCGCGCCAGGGGGTGGCGAGCGCTGCACCGCCCTTGACCTGCACGGGGTCCTTGTTCCAGAGCCCGACGCCGTACGTCGACGAGCCCGCGGCATGTGTGAGGTGGGCGCCCGCGTAGTCGCCGGTGAGGTCGGACTCGGCGATCAGTGCGTAGGTGGATCCGGTGCGGAAAAGGCCCTGCATCGAGTAGTCGCCGGTCGGGGCCGTGGCGGCCTTGTACTGCGTGAAGCGGTTCTCGTTGTCCTGGCGGTAGACGCCGAGCCAGGCGTCGGTGTCCGCGGGGAAGGTGAAGGCGGACGCCTCGCGCAGGATGTTCCCGGTCCGCGCCGTGGCGGCGGCGGGCAGCCGGTAGCGGTAGGCGACGCCGTCCGCGGACTCCCGCACCACCAGGTCGAGCCGGACGCCCCGCGTCGCCTTCGAGGCGAGGTGATACGTCGTCTCGCGGGCGTGCACGCTGCGGGTTCGGGACTTGCCCGCCGAGGTGCGGTACTTCTCGTTGACGGTGCGGGTGTCGCGTCCGGTGATCTTCAAGTCGGCGCTGAGGTCGGCGTGTTGGGTCACCAGGCCGATGGGGGAGGGGGCGATGACCTGGGTGCCGCCGACAGTCACAGAGAGGGCGGGTCTGCCGTCGTCGACCGTCACGGTGGCAGAGGGGGAGGGGGTGTTTGTCGAGGCGGGTGAGACCTGGGCTGCCTCGACGGCCTGGGTGGCCGGTGCGGTGAGCAGAGAGGCGGTGAGCGCCGTGGTGGCGCCGAGCGTCAACAGGGCGGCTCGTAAACGGGATTGGGCCTTCATGCGGCGTCGCTCCGATCGGTGAGACATCCGATGAATCGGAGCATGGGGCGGCTGCAGGGGTGCGTCAAGGCTACTGACGCGTTAAAGGTCGGATTACTGATCTGCGGTTCAGCATGAGTGGTCAGAGGGGAGGGGGTGAGGTGTAGGGCTCAGGTCCGGCCCGCCGCGACGAATCCCCTCCGGTATGGGGGCTGGGGGGGGCGGAGGGGCGGTCGAGGCTCAGAATTGCAGAGTCTGCATTTTTGCGTAATATGCAAAGTGTGGATGACAAGGTGGCCCCGGAGGGCAGTTGGCGGGAGCGCAAGAAGCGGGCGACGCGTGCCGCTCTCGTAGAAGCGGCAGTGCGGATGGCCGCGGAGCATGGAGTGGAACACGTCACCGTCGATGCGATCAGCGAGGCGGCCGGCGTGTCCGCGCGCACTTTCTTCAACTACTTCGAGTCCCGCGACGAGGTCTTCGTCATGGTCGGCGCGGAGTCGAGCGCCCGGGTCCGGTGCGCCCTGCTCGAAGCACCGGCCGAGCTCTCGCCGCTCGAGGCGTTGCGTGACGCCATGGCGGCGGAGTTGGAGGAGATCGAGCAGCAACAGGAGCTCTGGCGCCTGCATGCCGAGGTGCTGCGCAGGTCGCCGCATCTCCTCGCGCGCAGCCTCGGCGCTCACATGGCCGATGAGATCGGCCTGGCCGAAGTGCTCGCCGAGCGCATCGGCGCCGGGTCGCCCCTGTTCTCCGGGGAACGTACGGCGTCCTCCCCGACCGAGGATGAACAGCGGCGGCGGGCTCTGGGGCTGTACCCCCGACTGCTGGCCGCCGTCGGTGCCACCGCTGTACGAGTCGCTGTCGAGCACTGGTGCGTCCGGCAGGACGAGACCACGTTCGCGGACGTCTTCCGGGACGTGTTCGAGCAGCTTGCCGCTGGGCTGCCCGCGCCTTCCGGGCAGCCGGCCCGACATTGACCGGGCCGTGATTCCTCCCGGCCTCCGAACGTCTTTCACACCTTTTACGTGACCGCTCTGCCCCGTCGGACGACCTCTGCTCGTGCGTGCGCGGATCCCCCACCGATTTACTGCGAAAGAGATGACGTGAACTCAGCAGCCGCGCCAGAAAAGGCGCTGCCGACCTCGATGTCCCACCGCGAGATACTCCAGGCCATGTCCGGGCTGATGGCCGGCATGTTTGTCGCCATCCTGGCCGGGACCGTGGTCTCCAATGCGCTGCCCCGGATCATCGCCGACCTGGGGGCCAGCCAGTCCGCCTACACGTGGGTCGTCACCGCTGAACTCCTTGCCATGACAGCCACAGTGCCGTTGTGGGGCAAGCTGTCCGACCTCTACAACCAAAAGCTGCTGCTGCAGCTCTCCCTCGGGATGTTCGTGGTCGGCTCACTCCTGGCAGGCTTCTCCCACGACGTGGGGCTGCTGATCTTCAGTCGGGTGGCCCAGGGCATCGGCGCGGGTGGACTCACCGCCCTGGCCCAGGTCGTGATGGCCGCCATCATCCCGCCGCGCAGGCTCGGCAAGTACGCGGGCATCTTCGGAGCGGTCTTCGCCGTCGGCACCGTGGCCGGGCCGCTCATCGGCGGCGTCCTGGTGGACACCTCCTGGCTGGGCTGGCGCTGGTGCTTCTTCATCGGTGTGCCGTTCGCCCTGCTGGCCATCGTGCTGCTGCAGCGCACTCTGAAGCTGCCCACCGTGCGCCGCGAGGCGAAGATCGACTTCTTGGGCGCCTTCCTGATCGTCGCAGGCATCTGCGCCCTGCTGATCTGGGTTTCGCTGGCGGGTAACCAGTTCGACTGGGCCTCGTGGCAGACCGCCGCCCTGACCGGCGGGGGATTGGCGCTGCTGGTGGCCGCCATTTACGTCGAGACGCGAGTCGCCGAGCCGATCATCCCGCTGGGTATTTTCCGCAACCGCACGGTGTCGCTGACCACGCTGGCCAGCCTCTTGGTCGGTGTCGCCATGTTCGGCGGCACCGTGTTCCTCTCGCAGTACTTCCAGGTGTCCCTGGGCAAGTCCCCCACGGTCGCGGGCCTGATGAGCCTGCCGATGATCCTGGGACTGCTCGTCTCCTCCACGGTCGCCGGCCAGATCATCAGTGCCACCGGCCGCTGGAAGATCTACCTCGTCATCGGCGCCATCGCCATGACCACGGGCCTTGCCCTGCTCTCCACGATCGGCGCCGACACGCACTTCGGCCTGCTGAGCGTCTACATGGCAGTGATGGGCATCGGCGTCGGCATGCTGATGCAGAACCTGGTCCTGGCCGCGCAGAATGATGTCCCTGCTGCTGAACTGGGCGCCGCTACCTCTGTGTTGTCCTTCTTCCGCAGCATGGGCGGCACGATCGGCACCAGCGTCCTCGGCGCGATCCTCGCCAACCGTGTCGCGTCCGAGATGGCCAAGGGTCTTGAGGAACAGGGCGTGTCGGCCGGATCCGGCCAGGCCGCCGGCCACGGTGTCCCGGACATGACCACACTGCCGGCCCCGATGCGGGAGCTCGTCGAGCACGCGTACGGCGTTGCCACCGGCGACCTCTTCCTCGTCGCCACGCCGTTCGCCCTGCTCGCGCTGATCGCCGTTCTGTTCATCAAGGAGAAGCCGCTGAAGGACACCAGCGGCATGGAGCGGCTCGCCCAGGAGGCCGACGACGACGTGGCTGTTGAAACCCAGGGTGGCTCCCTTCGGAACGTCGCTGACGGTGCTGACGGTGCTGACGCGGTGGAGGCCGGTGCCGGCCCGACACCGACCCAGGTCGGCTGAGAACGAGACTTCCTCAAGGGGGCGACGCTGACACCGTCGCCCCCCCCGCGAGGACTTCGAGTCACCTCGCCGGCGTTGCCCTCGACGACTCGCCGTGCTCGTGCGTAACCGACTCGAGCGCCTCCAGTACCGCCCCGACGTCCTCGACGGCTTTCCCGCCGGGACCGGAATCGCCATCGACCTCCCGCCACCATCACCCCGAAGCGCTTGGTCAGTTAATCGGTTGCACGCCTCCGAGACGGGGTGTCTGATCCCGGCTATGACGATTGTGCTGAGGACGCCGACGGCCGACGGAGCGGGCGAGGCTATGGCGGCGCTGCGAGAGTGGCAGCACGACGACGCGCCGATGCAACTGCATCCCGGGGACATCGGCTGGAACTACCGGTTCGGAACGGCCGAGACGGCCGCGGTGGTCCGGACCTGGAGCCGGGACGGACGGATCCTCGCTGTCGGGATGCTCGATTCGCCGACGGTGGTGCGGATGACGGTCGCTTCCGACGCTTTCCATGACGAGGACTTGGCGCGGCGGCTCGTCGAGGACTTCTCGCTGCCTGAGCGCGGCGTGCTGCCAAAAGGAGCGGTATCCATCGAGGCGCCGCAGGGCCTGCTGCTCCACGACCTGTTGGCCAAGGAGGGCTGGGGCGTCGACGAGCCGTGGACGCCGCTCTTCCGCGACCTCGCGGAAGCGGTGCAGGACCCCGGCGTGCGGATCAAGGAGATCGGCCTGGAGCAGGCACAGGACTTCGCCGACGTCCTGCGGTCCGCGTTCGACACCACGAGGCCCACGCGCGAGTACCGGCACAAGATGTCCGCGGCACCGTTCTACGCCGACGCCCGATGCCTGGGTGCTTACGACGACCAGGGCAACCCCGCGGCGGTGGTGACGGTCTGGTCGGCAGGCCCGGGGAAGCCGGGACTGGTCGAGCCGATGGGCGTCCACGCGGACCACCGCGGCCGCGGCTATGGCCGGGCGATCACCGTCGCCGGGGCGGCCGCACTGCGGGAGATGGGCTCCTCAAGCGTGCGCGTGTGCACGCCGAGCTCCAACGCCGGCGGCGTCGCCACGTACAAGGCGGCCGGGTTCGCGGCGAGGCCGGAGATCGCCGACCGGATCCGGAAGGTCTGACGTCGGGGCCTGCGGACCTTCTCACCATGCCGCGCCTCGTACGGCGGCCATGCGCGCCAGAGCCTCCTGCGGCAGCGTACGAGGCTCTGCTCTCGGCTCGATCGGACATCCACTGCTCCAACTCCGAGGGAGCTCGGCTGACGAGGGCGGTTCCATCCGTCATCCGCGTAGCGCATTCCAACGACGTACTGCGCAAACGACCATCAGTCGGCCGCACGAACCAGCCAACGGCCTCGAGGCGCCGAAGTCAGCAACGGGTGTCCGTATCGGCCAGCCGGTGCTGCAGCTCGACGTGCCGGAACTGATAGACGGCTCCCACACGGCGCAGCACACCGCGCTGCTCGTGCGCGTCGGCGAGGAAGGCCATCAGATCGCGGGGAAGGCGGACCCGGATCGTCAGGTAGCAGCGGGCGACCGCGTATCGGCTCCAGGCCGCCTGTCGCATCCCGATCGCCAGCCCCGACAGGAGGGCCGGGACCAGCCCGACCGCGTACACCCACAGCTCACCGTTGCCGGGATTCATTCCCCACACACCCGTCGACCCCCACAGAGCGGCGCACCAGCCCTGTGTGCCGATCACGGCGACGCCGACGACGACCGCCGTCGCCACGCAGGTGCCCAGCATGCGCCGGTCGTTGGCCAGCAGCGCCCGCCCGTCGACCGCGGCACCCAGGTCGACCGGCACCGTGCGCAGCGCGTGCAGCAGTAGGCAGGCCACCGCGAAGACCGCGCCCACCTGCCCGGCGGCCCAGGCCGCCGCGACCGGATCGGCGGGCGCGATGTACATCCGGTCCGACCCGCCCGACAGCACGTTCGCGAACAGGCCCTCCAGCAGGACGCCGCCACCCAGCAGCATCCCGCCCAGCAGTCCCCGGCACACGCCTCCCGCACTCCAGTGCCAGCGCACCCGGGCCACCGGACGGGCGGCATCCATACGGGGTCCGTCCCCGACCGTGGCGGCCGCTGTGACGCCGTACAGGAGGGCACTGACCGTGCCGCAGGCGTTGCCGAACGCCAGCGCGTAGCAGATCGCGGCCGCGATCCCGGTCGCCAGGGCGCGCAGGTTCCACGAGGAAGGGCGGCGGATTCCGAGCCGGTGTCCGAAGGCGAACCCGGAGATGATGACGCCGACGAGAGCGAGCGCACCGCCGTCGGCCAGTCGGTTCAGGACGAGTTCGGGAGAAGCGTCCGCAGCGGCGGCCGCCGTGCACAGCAGGGTGACCGTGAGGCCCGCGACGAGACCGCCCGCAAGACCACCGCACATCCCCGCCGCCACGACACCGAGCCCGCCCCGTTCCTCCCAGTGGGGCATGGCGGGCAGTTGCGGGGCGAAGTGGTGGATCAGTTCCATGCCCACGCCCTCGGCCAGCCAGCCGAGCACGCCAAGCAGGACGCCGGCCAGCACCCGGGGCAGCATGGCCGGGACCGCGTGGTGCAGACGCCACCAGGCCACCTCTGCCGCGCCGTCGCGCCCCTGCTCCATGTGCCGGGCCAGGAACCTCAACGTGTCGTGGGCCTGGTCCGCGGTCCACCGGCACGGGCGGCGCGGATGTGGCCGGTAGGCGGCCGGGATGAAGGCGTCGAGAAGATGGTGTTCGACGGCGGCCCGTGTCGGACACCGCAACACCTCGGCCGGGTCCGGCAGTTGTCCGTCCTCCTCATCGGGACGCGGGTTGTACACGGACCGGGCAAGGGACACCATCAACGGACTGGTGAGAGCCTGTGCCACCGGCGCATCGGTGCCGAGCGCGGTCACCACCGGCGTCCAGCGCTCCGCCGCAGGGGTGCCGGCCCCACCCGCGTCGTGCAGCAGGTAGTCCGCGACACTCCGCCCGTCGAGCGGGTCGAGATGGATGCCGGCCAGGAGGGCCGGACGTGCCGGGACCCCTGTTTGCGGGTGCAGCGCGGTCAGGTACTCCTGCGGACGGCTGGACAGCACCAGACCGCAGGCGTACGGCAGCGCAGCGGCGATGTGGTGCAGTGCCAGGGCCCCCGCGGTGGCGGGGAGTTCGTCGAACCCGTCGAGCACCGGCAGGACGAGCCGCCGCTCAAGCAGCATCCCGGCCAGGGTGGTGTCCCCGTACGCGCCGAGCGCTGCCTCGCCAAGGTCCGCGTAATCCTGGACGAGTCTGCGTTCCATCCATACGCGCAGCTCCTCGGCGGCCGGGTCCCAGGACACGAGCGGAAAGAGCACCGGCACCGGCTCGCCCTCCCGGCGGCGCTCGGTCAGTGAGAGGACGAGCCGGACGAGCAGGACCGTCTTGCCCGCCCCCGGGCCGCCAAGCACGAGCAGCCGCCGGTGGGGAAGATGTTCGGCGAAGAGAGCACCGAGCTCCCCGCCGCGTCCGGCGAGCCGGCCGGACTCCTCGGTGGCGGCGAAGTCCGGGTCCGCGCAGCGCCAGGAGACGGGCAGCGGATACGGCTCCGACAGCCGCCGCACCCGTGCCTCGCCCTCCCACTGGCGGCGTACGGCGATCGCCAGCCGGTCGGCGACGCCGCCGGGGTCGTCCACCGCGGCCTCGGCGCGATCCGCCCGGTAGGCGCACCAGGCGAGGTAGGCACCGGCCCCCGTCGGCAGCAGGGCCGCGATGACCGTGGCCGGGTCGTCGAGACGCGGGGCGATGACGAGCGCCCCGAGGACACCCCCGCCGAACAGAACCAGGTACACGATCCCGGCCCGCCGTACGCGCGACCTGGGGACAACTTCGCTCACCCGACGAAGAGTTGCGCATCACGGCCCCGTGCAGGTGCGGTTCGGTACGCCTCCACCCGGGCGGGTGAAACATACGGAACCCGGCCCCGTCCGCGACCTCAGGTGCACTGCGGCTCGCCGTCGAGCACGATGACCTCTCCGGTGGGAGAGCCAGAGCCCGAGCTCATGCGTGCCGTCCTGGAGCTCGACCACGCCTTCCGCTTTGTCCTCTGGCTCTGACGCGTGGAACCGGGCACCATCTCCATACTCCACCTGCACCACAGCCGTCCCATCGTCAGCACGGTCACCAGCAGGAAGGAACCACCATGCGCATCCGCTCCGCGCTCACCGCGCTAGCACTCACCACAGGTGCCCTGATCGCTCCTGGCTTCGGCGTCCTCACCACGGCCACCGACGCCTTCGCCGCCACCAAGATCAGCCATGCCACCGCGACCTCGATGTTCCGCGAGGTCGGCGTCACCTGGTCGTCCTCCGGCGGCTGCTCGAACCGCAACAACCCGACGTGTACGTCCTTCGAGCAGCTCAACCTCGCCACCGCGCAAGGGGCCCAGACCCTCAAACGTGCCAGTGGGTGCGCCCTCAACGTCACGGGTGGCACGGAGACCGGCCATGCGAGTGGTACGTACTCCCACTGGAACGGATACAAGCTCGACTTCGGCAAGAACACCTGTGTCACGAACTACGTCAAGAACACCTTCACTTACATCGGACCGCGGGGTGACGGCGCTCCGCAGTACAAATCCGGCTCCGGCAACATCTACGCCGACGAGGGCAATCACTGGGACGTCCTCTACTACAACTGCGGCGGCTGCTGACCCTTCCGCGCCAGGCCTCGGCCGAACTGCCGGCCACCGGGGCTGCCCCTTCGGAGGGGGCAGCTGCGGTGTCTGCGGGAACTTGCACCGGCCTCAGGCGAGGTTGGTGAGCCTGAAGCGATGACCTGCTCGGCGCCGTACGAAACCGCGGAGTCCTGCCAGCAGCGTGATCCCCGTCCATCCGACGACGCCCATGGCCAGAGTGCCGATTTGGCCCGCGGGGTCGACGTCGGTGGCGGCTTCCATCGGGACGACGCCTTCCGGGTCGCTGATGACGTCGAGCCGATCGCCCACCTCCCACTCCGGGTTGTTCCCGTCGTAGGTCAGCGGCTCGTCGAGTTTTCCTTCTGGTCCGACGAGGGTGAAGCGGTGGTTGTTCGAGCCGTCGTCGTCGGCGCTGTCGGCTGCGATGCGGACGCTTTCACGCACCCCGCGGACATCGAGAGCGGCCTCGGGGGCGATTTGCACCGAGCCCACGAGGACGAACACCGCCGGCAGGAAGGAGACCAAGGCGAGCCACAACGCGTTGTGGAGGTAGGCCAGGAGGATCGCGAAGGCGAAGCACCCGATGAGGCCGGTGATGATCGGAATCACGTCGGTGCCCACCGCAAGATACGAGATCCCGGTGTTGGCAGCCGCGATGGCCCAGCCAAGTCCCATCACGACGAGGGTGAATACGAAGTACATCCCCCGACTCACGGTTGAACCCTGCGACTTCTTCGTGTCCACCTCAGTCATCGGAGCAGCATAGACAGGTCGCCCACCGGGCCCGCGTCCGGCATCACCAGGCGAAGAAGGCGGGGGTGAAGACCGCCGGGTCTCAGGCCACGAGGTCAGGCGGGGCGGGTGCCGCATTCGTCGGCGAAGGCGCAGAGCCGGCGGATCAGGCTCAGGGTGCTCGCGGGCGCCGCTGCGTGGGGTGTGGAGGACGTGTGCTGTTGCCACTGGTGCCACAGGCCATCGGGAGCCAGGAATGGTTCGGCGTGGTCGGTGCCGAGGTTCAGGGTGACGAAGAGAAGGGCGCCCAGAGCGATGGGCTGGTCGTAGGCGAGGTCGGGGCGGCGCAGGTAGCGATCGAGGTAGCTGGTGAGCAGCTCGGCGTCGTCCGACGTGCCGAAGGTGGCCAGGGCTACGCAGTAGGCCGAGCCCGCTCCGCCCATCTCGCTGGCCAGCAGCAGCTCCCCGAGGCGCTCACGGAACTCGGTCCGGTGGGAGACGGCGATGAGCCATGCGGCGGTTCTGCGCTCACGCCATCCGCCCTTGAGGAGGGTGATGAGTTCGTGCGGGGTGATGAGGCGGGCGTCTTCGCCGAGTGCGCGCGCGAAGTGGTCGTACTCAGGATCCTGCAGACGCAGCAGGCCGCCGCCGAGCTTCAGGTAGCGCCGACCGGGTGTGACATAGCGGCGGATCAGGGCCGGGAGCTCGGCGTCCTCGTAGGCATGGCGCATCACAGGATCTTGACTCGCAGCAGCGCAATCGGACCAGCCCCTTTTCCAGGTCGGTGTCCGGATCTGGGGGATCGGGGTGTGTGACGCGCTGGTTGGTGCACGGTCCGACGAGAACGTTGGGGCGGAGACGGCCGGACATCCCGCGGGCTCGCCTCACCGAACCGCTCGCCGGTTCATCGCAGGCCAGGGGGCTCTCGGTGTCGGTTCGGGCCCCGGCTAGACTCGTCCGCATGGTCCGATCGTCCCGTGGCGACGCGAGCCCCGGGATGTGGCGGCAAGAGGCGGGCACTGTGGTGCGCCGGGTCGCGCCGTTCCCGGAGCAGGCGATAGCCCCTTTCGCCATCTTCGCCGGGCTGCAGATTCCCCGCGTTCCCACGGAATGGGCGCCGCACTCGCATCCCCGGCACGAACTCGTCTGGGTCCGCGGCGGAACACTGACGTCCCGCGTGGCGGACCGCGTCTTCACCGTGTCCGAGGGGTACGGGCTGTGGATGCCGGCCGGAGTGGTGCACGGGGGCCGGGCGACGGCGGGTGCGCAGTTCCACGAGGCCTTCTTCGCCCCCGACCGAACGCCGTCCGCGTTCGCGTTCGAGGAGCCGAGAGCGATCGCGATGACGCCGCTCCTTGAGTCACTGCTGATTCATCTGTCCTCCACGGATCTCGACGCGGCGGCCAGGGCGCGGGCGGAGTCGGTCGTGTTCGACGTGCTCCAGCCCTCGGAACGCCAGTTCGCGCTGCAGCTGCCCGGTGACTCCCGGATCGACACGATCGCTGAAGCCCTCCTTGACGATCCCGCCGACTCCCGCTCGCTGGAGGAGTGGGCGCGGTGGCTGGGGATCAGCGACCGCACGATCACTCGCGCGTTTCGCCAGGCGACGGGACTGTCCTTCGCGCAGTGGCGGCAGGCACTGCGTGTGCACCGGGCGTTGACGCACCTCTCCGAGGGGCTCGACGTCACGACCATCTCCGAGGTGCTCGGCTACGCGCAGCCCAGCACCTTCATCGCCGCCTTCCGGCGGATCACGGGAACCACGCCGGGCGCGTTCTTCGACGCCGCCGACGGCACCCCCGAGGGTGTCCGGAATCCCGTACCGAGTGTCCAGAACTCCTGATTGTCGACATGGCAAGGGATATATAAGCTCCTCGGAGTTAGGTAACCCTTAGTTGTCGCTCGCCGTGAACGGTGCTTTCCGTGCGCGGAGAGTCCGCTGCCCGGCCGACAAGGCCGGACGGAGGGTGCCGCAGCCCTCGCCCCTCCGATCATCCGGACTCACTGATGTTCACAAGCCCCTCCCGGCACGCCGGTCACCCTGTGGCTATCCCCGCCACGCCGGTGGCCGCCCTCAACGGGCACGACCTCGTGCTGCGGTACGGCGGCACACCGGTCGTCCACGGCGTTTCGCTGACTCTGGAACCCGGCCGCGCGACCGCCCTGGTGGGGCCGAACGGCAGCGGGAAATCCACGCTGCTGCGCGCGCTCTCCCGACTGCATCGAGTGGACGGCGGCCGGGTGACGCTCGGCTCGCCCGACGGAGAACCCGAGCGCGACGCGGCTCTGCTCAGTGCCCGTCAGTTCGCCCGCGAGATCACGCTGTTCTCCCAGTCGAGGCCCGCGCCCCAGGGGCTGACGGTCAAAGAGGTCGTCGCGTTCGGACGCCACCCGTACCGGCGTGGCTTCGCCGGACTGACCGCTGAGGACCGGAGCGCCATCGAGCACGCCATGGGGGTCACAGGCGTCCGGGACATGGCAGCCCGGCCGGTCGGGGAACTCTCCGGCGGGGAAGTGCAGCGTGTCTGGCTCGCGGCCTGCCTGGCCCAGGACACCGGAGTCGTGCTCCTTGACGAACCGACCAACCACCTGGACCTGCGCTACCAGATCGAGACGCTCGACCTCGTGCGCGATCTCGTCGAGGAGCACGGCATCGCGGTCGGGATCGTGCTGCACGACCTCGACCAGGCGTCCCGCGTCGCGGACACGCTGGTCCTGATGCGCTCCGGCCACGTGCACGCGGCCGGAGCACCCGCCGACGTCCTCACCGAGGAGAACATCGGCGAGGTCTACGACATCCGTGTCGAGGTCGGCGTCGATCCGCGCACGGGCCGTCTCCGGATCGACCCCATCGGGCGGTATCCCGCCTGAAGCGGCACATCCGCCGCCGCAGCGAGTCGCAACAGCGACGCGCTGCAAGAAAGACGCGTCGCAAGAAGAACGCGTGGCAAGACACAAGAAAGAGGAACGTTCATGAACCGTGCCCATCGCCTGGCGGCGTCAGCCTCCACAGGGCTCATCGTCCTCGCCGCAACGGCCTGCGGCACGACCAGCGTCGACAAGGCCGGGGCCGGCAGCAGTGCCAGTGCGTCGCCCGTGTCGAAGGACTGCGCCAAGGACACCACGACCACCTCGACGAAGCCGGTCTCCTTCAAGGACGGAGTCGGCCGGCAGGTGAAGCTCGACAAGCCCGCCGAACGGATCGCGGTCCTGGAATGGCAGCAGGTCGAGGACGCGCTGACCCTGTGCGTCACCCCCACCGCGGTCTCCGACGCGAAGGGATACAGCACCTGGGTCAGTGCGGAGAAGCTGCCCGGCAAGGTGACCGACATCGGCACCCGTGAGGAGCCCGACCTCGACACCCTCTACGCGGCGAAGCCCGACCTCATCGTGGTGGAGGCGTTCGACGCCGACGACGAGACCCTCAAGAAGCTGGAGAAGCGAGGCGTCCCCGTGATGGCCACGCGGGGAGCGAACCCGAAGGACCCGATCGGGAACATGCGGGACGTGTTCAGCATGATCGGCGAGGCGACGGGGCGTACCGAGCGCGCCGACCAGGTGCTCAAGGAGTTCGACGAGCACCTCGCGACGGCGAAGAAGCAGGTCACCGACGCCGATCTGCCGACGAAGGACTTCCTGTTCTTCGACGGATGGCTGCAAGGAGGCAACCTCACCGTCCGCCCCTACAGCGACGGCGCCCTGTTCACCGAGATAGGCAAGGAGCTCGGCATGAACCCCGCGTGGACCAAGGACATCAACAAGGCCCACGGAGACGGGGGCGTCGACAAGTCCTACGGTCTCGCGCAGACCGACGTCGAGGGACTCACCTCGGTGGGGAAGGCCAACCTGTTCTACGCCAACGACGAAGGGGCCGGGGGGTACGTCGCCGCGCTGAAGAAGAACCCGATCTGGAAGACCATCCCTGCCGTCAAGGAAGGCCGCGCGCACTCGTTCCCCGCGCGGGTGTGGGGCGCCGGCGGTCCGCGCTCCTGCGAGCAGGCGATCGACGCGTACGTCGACGTACTCGACAAGAAGTGAGCACACCTCAGATGACGGCATCCGGAGGGGAAGCGCTGCCGCGCGCCGAGCGCGGCGGCGCCCCCACCGGGGTGGCCGTCCTGGCGCTCCTTCTCGCAGCGACCGCCCTCGTGGGCATGTGGCACCTGACGCAGGGAACATCGGGCGTCGGCGTCGGCGACCTGGTGCGGTACCTCGGCGGGGAACGGGACACCACAGGCGGGGCGCCGGTCGGTGAGATCCTCACCGGCTCGCGCCTGCCGCGCCTGTTCGCGGGCGTGGCGGTGGGCTTCGCCCTCGGCTGCGCCGGCGCGCTGCTGCAGTCCGTCACGAACAACGCGCTCGCTTCCCCCGACACCCTCGCGGTCACGGCCGGGGCCTACTTCACGCTCTCGCTCGTCGCGGCCTTCGGCCTAGCCGTCCCGCTCTGGGCGTCGGGAGCCGTCGCCTTCGCCGGCGGCCTGGTCGCGGCGACGCTGGTGCTGCTCCTCGCTGGCCGGGCAGCGGGCACCGCGGGCACCCGCCTCATCCTCGCCGGATCGGCGACGGCGATGGCCCTGGACGCGGCCACCGGGATGCTCCTCATCCTGTTCAACCAGAACACGACCGGCCTCTTCGCCTGGGGGAGCGGTTCGCTCGCTCAACTGAACATCGACGCGTCGATCCGCGCCTTCCCTGTCCTGGCCGTGGTGCTGTGCGTCGCCGTGGCGCTGTCCCGACGCCTTGACGTGATGAACCTCGGCGACGACGCCGCGTCCACCCTCGGCGTGCCGATCCGGACCACCCGCGTGACCGCCGTGCTCTGCGCGGTTCTCCTGACCAGCACGGCGGTGACACTCGCGGGCCCGATCGCCTTCGTCGGCCTCGGCGCCCCCGTCCTGGCCCGCCTGATCGCGGGACGGGTCCGTTCGCTGCGCCGGCACCTCCTCCTGGTGCCCGCGGCCGGTCTGCTCGGCGCGCTGCTCATCCTGCTCGCGGACGCGTCGCTGCGCGCGGTGCAGGGCGCGGACGGGGCCGCCTCCATTCCGACCGGCGTACCGACCGCGCTGCTCGGCGCCGTCGTGATCGTGGTCCTGGCGCTGCGCCTCCGCGACACGGGCGGGCTCCGGCAGCCACCGCACGCGCGAGTCGCCACACGGTCACGCCGCGCGTTCCTCCTCGTCGTGCTCGGTGCGCTGACACTCCTGGCCGGGGCGGCGATCGTGGCGGTTCTGGCGGGAAGCCTCTGGCTGCGGACGGGCGACATCGCGCTCTGGGCCCAAGGCGCCGCCCCCGACCTGATCGGCCAGGCGCTCGACGACCGGGTCCCGCGCGTGATCGCCGCGATCCTCGCCGGCGCGGCACTCGGACTGGCCGGATGCGTCGTACAGAGCGCGGTGCGCAACCCGCTGGCGGAGCCGGGCGTGCTCGGCATCACGGCGGGCGCCGGGCTCGGCGCGGCGGCCGTCGTCACGTCGGGCCTGCCCGGCGGACGGCCGCTGCTCATCGCGGTCGCGGTCGCGGCGGGACTCGCCACGTTCGCGGTGATCGCCCTGCTGTCCTGGCGCGGCGGCTTCCTGCCCGACCGGTTCGTACTGATCGGCATCGGATGCGGGTACGGCCTCAGCTCCGTCACCACCTTCCTCCTGCTGCGAGCCGACCCGTACAACACGCCCCGGATCTTCACCTGGCTCTCCGGCACGACCTACGGGCGCACGCTGCCCGACGTCGTACCGGTCGCGGTGGCCCTGGCGCTCGCGCTCCCCGTGCTGTTCGCCATGCGCGGCCGGCTCGACCTGCTCGCCGTCGACGAGGACACCCCGCGCATAGTCGGCGTCAGGCCGGTACGCGTACGCATCGCCGCACTGACGATCGCTGCGGTCCTCGCGGCGCTCAGCGTGATCGCCGTGGGTGTCGTCGGTTTCGTGGGGCTCGTCGCCCCGCACCTCGCCCGGTCGCTGGTGGGCGCCCGGCACGGCCGGGCGATCCCGGTCGCGATGCTGCTCGGCGCACTGCTTGTCTGCGTGGCCGACGCCCTCGGCCGCACGCTCATCGCACCCGCCCAGGTGCCGGCGGGCCTCATGATCGCCCTGATCGGTGGCCCGTACTTCGTCTGGGTACTCCGGCGCTCCCGCGCATGAACCCTTCGGCGAACCCCTGTCCATCGAACCCTCCGATCCGCCAGGAGCGCCGGTATGCAGCCTCAACAGCCTCAGCAGGAACAGCGAGAAACGCCCGTGAAGATCGTCGTTGTCCCGTTCGATCCCGACACATCGGCGACCCAGCTGAGGCGACTCGGACGCCACGAGGTGCCGGAGCGCTGGCACAGGGTCGACCGCTCCGTTCACGCCCCGCACATCGTGGCCGTTCCAGGTGACGACGGCGCGGACTGGGCTGCTGCCGCGCTCGTGACGGCACGCCCGCACACGGCCTACCTGAAGATCGTCGACGCCGTCGGTGACGTGTCGGCAGCCGTCCAGGCTGTCGTCGCCCACGCACGCGGACGGGGGCTCGCGCAGGTCAAGTGGGAAGGCTGGACGGCGAGCCCGGAGGTCGCCGCCGCAAACGGCTTCACCCCGCTGCGTCCTCCGCTCACACCGGCAGGCAACGCGGAAGGGCCCGAGGCCGGTTACGTTCGCTGGCTGCGCGACGGCTTGGTGACCGAACCTCCGTACTACGGGCAGACCACGCACTTCACTTGCGGCGCCGTCACCGCCCTGCTCGCGCAGACGCACGCGGGGGTGCTGCCGCACGATGCACTCGACCGCCAGGCGGAGCTGACACTGTGGCGCGACGCGACCAACTTCCCCGCGTGCGAGCCCGTCGGGCTGGGGGTTGCCGTGCGCCGGGCCTGGCCGTCTTCCCCCGTCACGGTCCACCTCGACGTGGACGGGCCCGTCCTGCTCGACCACTACCCGGACAACGAGCAGGAGTGGCGTGCCCTGCTCCAGCGCACATCGCGTACGGGCGCCGGACACATCGGTGTCCCGATCGACTCGCGTCGCCTCTCTTTGACCTCGATCCGCAGCGCGATCGACCGACATGAGCACGTGCTGCTCCTGGTCTCACTCGCCGGGATGCAAGGGTTCGACGTGCCGCACTGGGTGCTCTGCCACGGCGCCGTACCCGGCGCCATCGTGGTCGAGGATCCGTGGGCCAGCGCGGCAACGGGAGACACCTGGGTCGACGCCCATCTGCTGCCCGTCCCCGATTCGTCGCTCGACACCATGTCGGCCATCTCGGCTGACGGCTTCCGCGGTGCCGTGGCCATCGGCCGTCCGCAGCAGCGCGATGCGTAGCCGTGGGTGCCGACGCCTCACACACCAGTCAGCGGACATCCACGGCGGCCATGGTCGCGTGCTGGTCACCTACCCTGTCCGTCATGAGCCGTTGGAAAGAGCTGACCGGTGGGACGTCCGGAGAGGACTACGCCGCCCGGTTCGCTGCCCTGGCCGGCAGCGGCAAGGACATGCACGGTGAGGCACGGTTGTGCGCCGCCCTGGTGTCGCCCGGGGCACGGGTGCTGGATGCCGGGTGCGGTACAGGGCGGGTCATGATCCGGCTGGCGGAGCTCGGGTACGACTGTGTCGGGGTCGACCTCGACGCTTCCATGCTGGCCGTGGCACGCAGGCAGGCGCCGGAACTGCCTTGGATCCAAGCCGACCTGGCCACGTTCGACGCGACGGGGCTACATGTTGCTGCGGACTTCGACCTCGTGGTCGCTGCCGGCAACATCTTCCCGCTCCTTGCCGCGGGTACTGAGGCCGCGGTGATCAGCCACTTGGCTGCGACCCTGCGCCCGGGCGGACTCATGGTCGCCGGATTCGGTCTGGACGAGGCCCACCTGCCGGTATCGCCCGCCATCACCCTGCCGGAGTACGACGCCTACTGCGCCGCAGCCGGCCTCACCTTCGTCGACCGCTTCGCGACGTGGGACGCCCACCCCTACGAGGGCGGCGGCTATGCCGTCAGTGTCCACCGGGTGCATCACGGCTGAAGATGACCGTCCCGCTGGTCGCTGGTGGGGGCAGTGGGGCGTCTGCTCGGACTGGCACATGATCAGTCTGTGGCGGTTGGGCCATGGGCCCTCCTGGTGGGTGGTGAACGTCACGGCCTCGGACGTGCCAGATCGGTCAGCACCTCGCGTGCGGCCCGTGTGCCGGAGGCGAGCGCGCCTTGCACCGAGCCGGTGGCTCGGTAGTCCCCGCATACGTACCGTCCCGGTGCGAAGCGGGTCGTGCGGCTGAGCGGCCAGGGCGGACGCATCGCGGGCAGTGCCCCTGGGACCGTGTACGTACCGACCAACTGCCATGCTCCGGTGTCCGCCGTGTACAGCTCGGCGAGGCGACGGCGTACGGCGGCCTCCGTCCCGGGCGGGTCGCCACCGAGCACCGAGGTGGACACGAGAGCGGTGCCTGGTGGGGCGTAGTCCGGGGCGACTTCGCTGAGGACACAGGTATTGAGGACGGCCAGCGTGCTGTCCGTCACCAGGGTCGGTTCGGCCAACGGGGTTGTGTCGGTGGCGTGGTAGTAGGTGGTGACTGTCCGTCCGTCCGGCACGGTCAGCCCTGGTAGCAGGTGTGCGGCTGTCTGGGCATCCGTGGCGACGACGACCGCGGCGGCGGGCTCTTCGCGGCCGTTGGCCAAGAGGACACCGTGGTCGGTGACGGCCGTCACGGGCGTCTCGAGTCGCAGAATGTCGACCGGCAGGCCTTCGGCGAGCTGTGCCGGGACCGTGCCGATTCCGCCGGAGGGCAGGCACAGACTGCCGCGTGCCATGCTGCGAAGGATCAGATGGAAGAAGCGTGCCGACGTTTCCAGTTCCTTCTCGAGGAAAACGCCCGACAGGAATGGCCGCAGCACGTTGTCGATGGCGTAGTCGGACAGCCCGGAGCGCGCGAGTGCGCGGGCGGTGGTCCGGTCGTGTCCGCGGGTGATGGCTCCTGCCGGGAAGAGGGTGTCGCGTGCGGCCAGGGCCGTGAGAGCGGCCAGGTCGCGGGGGCTCAGGACCCGCCCGGGCAGCAGGTTGGCGACCTCTCGCGGGCGCCGGGTCGGGTCGGTGAGCCGCACGGTTCCGGTGGGCGTGTGCACCATCAGGCCGGGGGTGAAGGGGCGCAGGCGCAAGCTGCGAAGGTCCAGACGTCGCTTCACCTGAGGGTAGAAGGTGTTGAACACCTGGAACCCCCGGTCGAGTCGGAAGCCGTCTCTGCGGTCCGTGCGCATCCGCCCGCCGACAGAGTCGGATGCCTCCAGCAGCGCAACCCGCTGTCCGGCGCGGGACAGGTCCATCGCGCAGGCGAGCCCGGCGAGACCCGCACCGACGATGACGGTATCGGGGGCCGACTGATGCTGAAAGGTCATCAGCTCTCTCCTCGTCTCGTTCGCGGTCCACTGTCGGCCACCCCCGGGCACCCCGGGAGTGGGCAAGCCGACGGTGGGTCAGGATGGCACCGGCACGGGCCGGTTCACGGCGTGACAGGCCGACGCGTGTCATCGGCTGCCGCCGTCTTCAAGACGTTCAAGGCTTCGGCCAACCCCGGGGGCCGTGGCAGTCCGGGCACGGCTTGACCGGTCCAGCCCGGTCCGAGCGTCAGGACCAGGGGATGCCTGCGCGCGCCGCGCACGCCCCACTCCATCGACGCCACGTGCTGAGCCAGGGGGCGGTTCGCTGTGGTCCGGGACTGGGCCCACAGCCCGACGGCCGCTGGCCCGGTCCTGCGTACGGCCTCCACGAGCGCCTGGGCAGGCATGGCCGCACCGAACATTCGCACGGGCAGGCCACGTTCGGTGAGGGCCGCTGCCAGCGCCTCGAGCGGCAGCGTGTGGTTCTCGCCGGGCACACAGGCGAGCAGCGTCACTGGGTCCGCCCGGCCGACCGGAAGCGTCGGGGCGCTTCGGCGCAGAACACCTGTGACGTGCCAGGACAAGAAGTGCTCGACCTCCACGTACTTCTCGCCCGAGCTCTCCCACTTGCGTCCCACCGCCTGGAGCGTCGGCATGATCACCTCTTGCCAGGCCGTGACAAGACCGTAGTCAGCGATCGCCGCAGTCAGCAGATCGTCCACGGAGGCGGCTTCGAGCCGCAGCGAGGCGCGGGCCAGCCCCTTGCACTCCCGGCGCACGTCGCCGAGTTGAAGACCGGTGTGTGAACGGCTTCGAACAGGCCTGGGCCGCGCCGGGGCGGCGGGGGGCGCCAGTGCCGGCGGCGCGCTTTCGCGTGCGATGCGCGCAGCCTCGGCCGGCGGCACCCCTGTCATGGTCAGCGCGCACATCCGCTCCAGCCGCGCGATGTCCGCGGCAGCCCAGCGACGGTGCCTGCCGCTGGTATGAGCATCGGGGCCCAGGCCATAGCGCTGGTCCCAGGAACGCACCGTCGTGGGGGCAACGCCAAGACGCCTGGCCACCGAACCGGTCGACAGGCCTGCGGGCTGGTCGTGCTCGCTCGAGCTCACCGGCTCAGCGTACGACGCACAAACGACGCGTGTTGCTTGCGTCGTTTGTGCGTCCAAGACTCATGACAGATCCAGGCCCCCGCCATTTTGCCGATGCACGTCAGCCCATGAGCTCCCATCCCGCGCATACCGCTCCGCCGGAGGACCACACCATGAGTGCGACCATGCAAGCCTCGGAGCGTCTGTTCCCGCCTGTCGAGAAGGCGGCGCTCGAGAAGGATCCGGCCTGTGGACCCGGCGGCACCGAAGAGCAGGCGTTCGCCGCGATCCACCGGCGCTGGAGTCCGCTGGTCCACACCCTGGCCGCCCGCACACTGGGCGACGCGCGGGAAGCGGAGGACGTCACCCAGCAAGTCTTTCTCGCGGCCTGGCGGGGGAGGAGCGGATATCACCCCGAACGCGGGCCGCTGGGTGCCTGGCTTGTCGGCATCACCCGACGCAAGATCGTCGACACGCTCGCAGCACGCACCCGACGCCTCCACCTGATCGAAGCGGCAGGCCACGCCGCCGACGTCGCCACAGGGGTACTGAGGCCGGAGACCACAGACCGGGCACTGGACCGTGTGCTGCTGTCCGACGCGCTCGCCCGACTCCCGCAGCGCCAGCAAGAGGTGCTGCGCATGGCGTTCTACGACGACCTGACCCAGGTCCAGATCTCCGAGCGCACCGGTCTGCCCCTGGGCACCGTGAAGAGCCACGCGCGCCGCGGCCTGTATCAGCTGCGCAGCAAGATCGAGCAGAGCTGATGACACCGGACCTGCAACATGTCGGGCCGGCCACGGCAGACGCCGTCCGGCCACTTCGGCAGGAGACACGCATGTACGGTGCGACGACGGAAGCGGCTCAGACGGCCGACGAGCGCCAGGAAGCTCGGGCCGACCGGCGGCAGCCCAGTCCGGAGCAGCCGGACCGTTCGCTGACGTGGCGCACACTCGGGCTGGATGCGATGGCGTCCATGCTCGTCGTGTCCTTGCGTCGCCTGGGTCGCACCGGTTTCACCGCACAGTGCCAATGGCCCCGCTTCCATCCGCTCAACGAGCGCGCGATCGCCGTGGCGCACCATCCGCTGATCATGGTGGAGTCCACCCGCCAGATCGCCGTCGCGCTGGAACGCGGGCATCTGTCGGCAGAGGGTCTTGCCCCACTCGAACCCGTGGCCGTGAGCCTTGGGCTGCAGCCTCGGGTATGGCCGACGGAGCGGGGCAGCGCCACCGACGTAGCCGTCCGAGTCAGCGTGAGCGACCACGCCACGCAAGCCGGCGAGCTCGCCTTCTACCGCATCACCGCCGAGTACCGGCACGCAGGGACGCCGTTCGGATCGTGCACCATGCGCATGGTCCGCCCTGCCCACTTGGGTGCGCCCTGCGCGCTTGCGGTGCCCCCACCGGCGCTTCTGCATCCCCCGGCGGCCGCTTTGGGCGCGGCCGCCGACACCGACGTCATGCTGGCGCGAGCACCGCAGGGACGCCTGGCCATCGTCCCGCGCGACCCCCGCCACCCCGTCCTGACCGCGGGCCGCACGGCTCGGCTGCCCGCGCCGGCCGTACTGGAGGCCGCACGCCAGGCGGCGCTGCTGACCTCCGGCATGACCGCTGCAGCTGTGGCCGGGCTGCGTGTGGAACTGCGTGCACCGGTGCCGCCGCGCGGGGCCCTCGTCGAAGTGACACCGGAGTCAGAGGGATTCCGCGTTCTCGTCACGGTATCCGACCAAGTCGTCGCGTTGGGGACGGTCGCGCTGCTCAGACCGTGAACGGGTGCCGGAGACAAGAGCCGAGAAACAGATGCCGGAGCGAGTGCACGGAGGAACGACCATGGGAACGGACGGACAGCGGGACGCGAAACAGCTGCACTGCCTGGTAGCCGGAGCCTCCGGCTACATCGGCGGACGCCTGGTGCCAGAACTCCTGGAGGCGAGGCATCGGGTGCGATGCCTGGCCCGCTCGCCCGCCAAACTCCGCGACCATCCATGGGCAGGGGATGCCGAAACGGTTCAGGGCGATGTCACGGACGCCGACTCTGTCGCAGGGGCCATGCGCGGGATCGATGTGGCGTACTACCTGGTGCACGCTCTGGGCTCCGGCTCCCGTTTCGAGGAGACCGACCGCCGCGCGGCCCAGATCTTCGCCGAGCAGGCACACGCTGCCGGTGTGCGGCGGATCGTGTATCTGGGCGGCCTCACTCCACGGGGGGTTCCAGAATCAAGCCTGTCCCCGCACTTGCGATCACGCGCCGAGGTCGGACAGATCTTCCTTGACGGAGCGGTGTCGGCCACCGTCCTCCGGGCCGCGGTCGTCATCGGTTCGGGATCAGCCTCGTTCGAGATGCTGCGTTATCTGACCGAGCGGCTGCCGGTCATGGTCACGCCCAGTTGGGTGCACACCCGCACACAGCCCATCGGCGTCCGCGATGTGCTGCGCTACCTCGTCGGATCGGCCACCATGCCGGACGACGTCGACCGAGCGTTCGACATCGGCGGCCCGGACGTCCTCACCTACCGGGAGATGATGCGCGGATACGCCACTGTCGCCGGGCTGCGGCGGCGGCTCATCGTGCCGGTACCCGTCCTCACGCCACGGCTCTCCAGCCACTGGGTCGGCCTCGTCACCCCGGTGCCCGCATCGATCGCCCGACCGCTGACCGAGTCGCTGCGCCATGAAGTCGTCTGCCACGAACATGACATCGCCCAGTACGTGCCCGACCTCCCGGGCCGGCCGCTGCCGTTCGGCAAGGCGCTGTCCCTGGCGCTGAGAAGGGTGCGGGAGGCGCAGGTCGCCACCCGCTGGTCATCCGCCTCCGTACCCGGGGCGCCGAGCGATCCACTGCCCACCGACCCGGACTGGGCGGGCGGCAGTCTCTACAAGGACGAGCGGCACCTGTCGGTCGACGTGTCCCCGCAGGAGCTGTGGAAAGTGATCGAGGGCATCGGAGGCGACAACGGCTGGTACTCCCTCCCGCTCGCCTGGGCGGTCCGGGGCTGGCTGGACCGGTTCATCGGCGGTGTAGGTCTGCGCCGCGGACGCCGCGACGCCGAACTACTGCGGGTCGGCGACTCACTGGACTTCTGGCGGGTGGAGGAGATCGAACGCGGACAACTGCTGCGACTGCGGGCGGAGATGCGGCTGCCGGGACTCGCCTGGCTGGAGATGTATGCCGGGACGGACGATGAGGGCCGCACCTGCTACCGGCAGCGCGCCCTGTTCCACCCGCGCGGTCTGCTGGGCCACGCCTACTGGTGGTCCGTGGCCCCGTTCCATGCTCCGGTCTTCGGCGGTATGGCACGCAACATCACTCAGGCCGCCGCCAAGGGCATGAGCGCGCGCGGCACCGCATCCCGCCCCGACGGCACCCGGCGCCTGCGCATCGTACGAAGAATGCGGCGCTGATACGCACACCCTCCCGGGCCGTCGATCATGCTCTCGCCCACCTTCTGCATCCACTGACCGGGAAGAGCCTCCGCACATTGGGGCGCTCTTTCACGGCGCCCCAAAGGACGAATATGAAGGACGTCATGCCGATCAGGGAGCCGGGAACGAGTCTTCCAGAGCTCATGCAACGGGTGGCTCTAGGGGAGGAGGACGCTTTTTCATCTCTGTACGACACCGTGGCCGTTCCGGTCTTCGGTGTCGCCCGCAGCGTCCTGCGTGACTCCGCGCAGTCGGAGGAAGTCACCCAGGAAGTCCTCGTCGAGGTCTGGCGTACCGCCCAGCGTTATCGCAGCGACCGCGGAACCGTCATGAACTGGATCCTCACCCTGGCGCACCGGCGCGCGGTGGACCGCGTGCGCTCCACGGTGGCCTGCAACGCTCGTGATCACAAAACAGCGATGTTGGCCCGCACACCCGCGTTTGACGAGGTCAGCGAAGAGGTCGAGATCCGGCTGGAGCACGAGCAGGTGCGACGTTCCCTTCTCGGGCTGACCGAGGCGCAACGGCAGTGCCTGTCCCTCGCCTACTACGAGGGAATGACGTCGCGGCAGGTCGCCGAGCAGCTCTCGCTGCCGCTGGGCACCGTCAAGACGCGCCTGCGAGATGGACTCATCAGGCTGCGCGACAGCCTGGAGGAGGTGCCCGTATAGATCGCTGGGCACGGGCTGCCTGCGCGCGCCTCAGCCAGTGAATGCGCTTGGCACTGCATCCGAACAAAGCGGTGAACCGGAATAGATCGTGCTGTATGCGACCACGACACTGTGGGCCAACGCGTGACCAGGCAGTGGCAGGAGTTCTTGCCGCCCGCCAGGCGGCCTACTGGAAGGAGCCGACATGAAACTGCGGGACGAACTGCCCGTCGACCATCATCTCGCTGCCGTCTACCGCTATGGCGCAGCGTTCTGCGGCCTGCTGCTCATCGTCTTCGGCTGTCTCGGCCTGGCCGACGCACTGACACCCCTGAGTACCAACGGCGAGGTGGCCGGCCTGTCCACCAACGTCGCGCTGAGCGTGATCTCGCTCGTGGTAGGAGCTGCGCTCGTCCTCGGCGGCATCATCGGCGGAACATTCGCTTCCGCTCTGAACATGTCCGTAGGCACACTCTTCCTGCTCAGCGGCTTCTACCACCTCTTCACCCTGGATAGACCGGCCAACTTCCTCGACTTCGGAATGACCAACGTGCTGTTCAGCTTCGCGGCGGGTCTGTTGATCCTCACCTTCGGCATGTACGGCCGAGTCTCCAGCAAACTGCCCCACGACAACCCCTTCTGGCGCCGTCGGCACCCGGAGCAGGCCGCCCGCGAGGACGACACCCGGCAAGGAGTGGCACGAGCAGAACTATCGAACCGTGCCGCGCCGATGCCGCCACGCTGATCAAATGGCTTCCCCCCAAGCCAGGCGGGGCGGTCCCTGCCTATGTCACCGACGTTGCGCGCTTTGGAGGCGGGCGCGACACTGAGTGCGATCAAGTAACAGAGTGACGGGGGACACTCGGTGAAGCGGATCCACTTCACGGGCGAGGATCTCGCCCGGACCCGCCTGGCCACGACGATCGGTGTGGCGGCGGAGACCTTCGACAGCGTCAAGCTGCTGCGAGACCGCGACCGGAGTCCTGGGTTTCACCACTGGCGGCAATCGGTGAGTGGCCAACTGGGTGAGCAGGCGCGGCCGCTGGTCGCCTTGATGCCGGCTCGCGGGCCCATGGTCGATGTGGCGAGCCTCGCGGGCGATGCAACGTGCATCGAGGAGGCGGCGGAGAACATGCTCGCGGCTCCGCGTGCGCTGTGGCGTATGGAACTGGAGCACATCGTCTTTCAGTCGGCGCACCGCTCCTGGGCCCGGAGCCTGTTCAGCGGCGACCCGGAACCGCGCAGGCAACTGGCCGCGGCGCTCACCGCCTGCCACCGCGTGAACGTGGAGCCCTATTGGGGAAGGGTGAGCTCTCATCTGGCCGCGGTCCGGGCGGCTTACGCGGGCACGATGGCCGAAGGGGGAGTTGAACAGGTGTTGCACACCCTGTGCCCGTCCCTGGTGCGCTGGCGGGCGCCGGTGCTTGAGGTGTGCCACCCGCGCGACGCCGACGTGTATCTGCGGGGGCGGGGTCTCGTCATCGCACCGACGGCCTTCTCGTCGCGGCAGGTGGAGCTGTTGCAGTGCCCGTTGGATACAGCCGAGGCGCCGGTCCTGGCCGTGCCCACGATCGGTGATGCCACGGCCGGCACTGCCGTGTGGGACGTCAGCGAGTCCGGTGGCCAGGCACTCGGTGACCTACTGGGACGCACCCGGGCCGCAGCACTTGAGGCGGTGGCCGACGGCTGCAGTACGACAGAGCTGGCGCGCCGCCTGAGCATTTCGTCGGCGGCCGCGAGCCAGCACGCGACCGTGTTGCGCAACGCCCAGCTCATCACCACGAGCCGGGACGGCAGGGCGGTACTGCACACCACGACGTCCCTGGGCGCCGCACTCCTGAACTCGGTCCTGAGCCGGCCCGACTCAACGACGGCCCGAAGACCAGGATCCCGAAGGGGCACGACCTTTAAGCCAGGACTGAATGGCTCGCCGCCGCCAGACGCCGCGTGCCACGGTTCCTCAGGCGCTCGCTCAAAGTGAACGTGGACCGGAGTTCGTCTTCGAACGCGCAGGTCATGCCCGGCCCTGCCATGCCACAGCCGGTCATCGGTCATCGGAAAGAAAGCACAGAAGGAGAATTACATGAAGAGGACGCATCGTTGGGCCACAGGCCTGCTCGCCGTGGGCAGCGTCGCCACAGCACTGCTCGTCGTTCCGGCCGCAAGCGCCCAGGCGAGCGAACTCGCCCCGCAGTGCTCCGGCGGCTGCATCCAGTCCGCACCGGACGGTTTCCAGGTGTCGTCCACCGCGAACGCCCTGACCACCAACGGCAACTGGGAGCCCCACTAGCCACACCATGACATCCGACGCCCGACACTCCGAGGGTCTCTCCTGGAGTGGCGGTCACTGAGGGGGAAGGGGGCGGCGGGGTCCCCGACGGAACCGGAAGCCGGCGCAGTGGGTGAAATTCCTGTGCCGGCTTCCGGGCAATGGTCAGTTCGATGCTGCGGCCTTGCTGCCGGTGCTGACGGTGAAGTCGTTGTCCGTACGCATCCACACAGTGCGCTGCGGGAAGGGGATCTCGACGCCCGCCGCATCCAGCGCTTCCTTGACGCGACGGCGCAACTCGCGGGTGACTGCCCACTGCTTGAGGGGAACGGTCTTGACGGCCACGCGGATCATGACACCGTCCGCGTCCAGGGACTGCACTCCCCAGACCGACGGGTCCTCCAGCAGAACCCCGTCGAACTGCGGATCCTGACGCATGTCGCGACCCGTCTCCTCCAACACGCTGTAGACAGTGTCGAGATGGGAGTCGTACGCCACCGAGACGTCCAGGACGGCGCGGGCCCACTCCTGGCTGTCGTTGCGCACCCGCAGGATCTCACCGTTACGGATGTGCCACAGGCCGCCGTTGAGATCACGGATCTGGGTCAGGCGCAGACCGACGTGCTCCACTTCGCCGATGGCTTCCCCAAGGTCCACGGAGTCGCCGACGCCGTACTGGTCTTCGAGCATGATGAGCATGCCGGACAGGTAGTCCGCGACGAGGTTCTGCGCACCGAAGCCGATGGCAAGGCCCACCACACCGGCGCTTGCCAGCAGGGGACCAAGGGCGATGCCGATCTGGTCGAGGACCATGGCCAGTGCCATGACGCCGACAACTACGGTGACAATGCTGCTGAGCACCGAGCCGATGGTGCGAGCGCGCTGCTCACGACGTTCGTTGGCCCGACTACGATCGCGCTGCAGCACGGCCGGGCCGCGGCTGGTGCGGCGAGGTTCGCTCTGCTCCTCCGGTGGCTGGAGTATGCGCTGCACGACGCGAGTGATGGCCTTCTTGGCCAGTCCCCGGACGATCATCATTCCCACGATGATGAGCACGATGCGCAGCGGGATGCCTATGAGGGTATCGACGTTGTCCCGCAGCCAACTCGGGGCTGACATCGCCTGGTCGGTGACGTCGCTGCTGAGGACATACGACGCCGACGCGCCGGTGGGTGACACGGGATTCCGCTCCAGTCAGTCGAAGTGAGCACCTGTCGCAGCGGGGACCGTAGTCACGGATTCCGAATCAGGTCAAAGGGTGTGTAGGGGGTGTGAGAGGAGTGTGCCACCAGCGTGGGTGAACCCCGCCCCCCTCGTGCCCTCTCAGCCGAGCTGTGCCCGCAGCCGTCGTACGTTCGCGTCCACATCCCCCTTGGTCAGATCGCTGCCGATGCTCACGGTGAAGGCCCCCGCGGCCAGCCACTCACCCGCGTTGTCGAGGGTGACCCCGCCGGTGGCCATGATGCGGGCGCCCGGCAGGACGGACATCACCGACTTCAGATAGGCGATGCCACCGATGTGTGCGGGAAAGAACTTGGCGACGCCTCGCCGGGCGGCGACGCGCAGCTCGCTGGGGGTGAGGCCGCCCTCCACCAGGAGTCGGTCGGCCGCGTCCGCGACCGGGCGGACCTCCGGCACCTGGAACGGGCTGACGAGGAAGTGAGCCCCTGCCGCCAGGGCCCGCTGCGCGATCTCGGGCGAGGTGACGGTGCCGAGGCCGACGGTCGCCTGCGGGGCCTCCCGGGACCAGGTCTCCACCAGCTTCTCCCAGCCGGGCGTGGTGGCGGTGAACTCGAAGACGGTGATGCCGCACGCGAGGAGAGTGCGCGCCAGTTCGTCTGCTGTGTCGGCGTCCGCGGCGCGCACGGTCGGGGTGATGCGGGCCAGGCGCAGACGGTCGATGGTGCGGGTGACGGCCTGGCTCGGGGAGGTCGCATCGGGCGACGGGGCGCCGCTCATGCGGGGTCCGCTATGCGTGCGAGGGCGTCGAGGGTGGATTCGGCGTCGGCGCCGCGTGCGCGCAGCACGATGGCATCGCCGCAGCGGATGTTGAGGGTCATGAGCGAGAGCACGCTGCGGGCGGGCACTTCGTGGCCGTCCTCGCGGGCGACGGTGACCTCGGCCGTGCTGCGGGCCGCGGCCTGGGCGAAGGCTGCGGCCGGTCGGGCGTGCAGCCCGGCTTCCTCGGTGACGACCAGGCGGCGTTCGGCGACGGTCACAGGTCTCCTCCATCGAGTCCATCGAGTCCATCGAGTCCGTCGTGTCCCTCGAGCAGCGTGGTCAGGTGGCGCACCAGTTGCGTCTCCTCGTCAGGGTTCAGTGGGCGCGGATCGATGTACAGGCGGCCCGTAGAGGCGTGGTGATCGCGCAAGTACACGCCGAGCGCGGCCAGTTCGTCGACCAGGTGCGCGGCGTCACGGCCGGCTGCCGCCGGGTCGACGGTGAGTTCGGTGCGGTGGATGTCCCGGCCTGCCTCGTCGCTGACGACCCGTGTCGTGATGCCGGGCAGCGGGGCCAGGCGCGCGGCCAGCTTCTCCATGCGGCCGCGGTGGCCGCCGGGGGAGTCGGCGCCGTAGTCGCGCAGGGCGCGGACGAGGCCGAAGAGGGTCTCCTTGCCGACCTTCATCGGGCGGGCGATGCCCCCGTACTGCGCGCGGCAGGCCTCCATGTGCCGGGCGCTGCCGCAGATCATTCCGGAGGTGGGCCCGCCGACGGCCTTGCCGCCGCTGTAGACGACGAGATCAGCCCCCGTGGCGGGCCAGTGCCGCAGATCCTCCTCGGCGGCCGCGTCGATGATCACCGGGATGCCGTGCTCCTTGCCGACCTCGATGGTCTGGGCGAGAGAGACCATGCCTTTCTGTACGGCGTGGTGCGACTGGACGTACAACAGGGCCGCCGTACGGGGGCCGACGGCGCCGGAGAGATGTTCCTTGGTGACCTTGTTCGCCGAGCCGACCTCGACGGGTCGGCCGCCACCGAGCGCGATCAACTGCCGTATCGGGGCGCCGAAGTGGACCGAGTGGCCGCGCGGCAGGATCACCTCGCACGGCGCGTCACCCGGGTCGGGCAGGGCCTCGATGCGGGATAGGTCCGTACCGGCGACGAGCGCCGCCACGGCGATGGCGATGCCGGAAGCGGCGCCGGTGGTGGGACAGCCGTCCTCGGTGCCCGTGGCCCGAGCGATCTCCTGTCCGGTGGCGGTGAGCAGGTCGGCCATGACGACGTGGTGCCGGGCGCCCTCGCTCATCGCGGTGATGACGGCTTCGCTGAGCACGCTGCCGCCGAGTGCGGTCATCTTGCCGCTGGCGTTGATCGCCGGGGGGACGCCTAGATCCTGGTGGAGAGTGTGCACACTGATTCCTTGAACTGTGGTGGCGAGAGGGTCGGTTCGTGAGCGGGCGGGGGCGATCACTTGCCGGGGATGGGGAAGAAGAACCCGGCAGCCATCGCGCCGATGATGGCGCCGCCCGTGAGGGGCTTGCGCCACTTGTAGAAGAGCGCGGCGCCGACGGTCGAGCCGAGACCGACGGGCAGGGACGCGGTGGCGGCGGAGATGATGACGAGCGGGCCCAGATAGCGGCCCGCGGAGTTGCCCGCGCCCATCATCACGTCGGCGCCGAACGTGGAGGTGCCGCCCGTGGAGTTCACGGTGGCGCGGCGGATGGCGAGAATGGCGACGCCGATCAGGGCACCGAGCAGGGCGCCGACGGGGATCGCCAGCCAGAAGTGCTCCAGGGGCGCGGTGAACCCGGCGGACAGCAGCATCGCGGGGATGCCGATGCCGACGCCGGTCTGGAGGGAACCGCCGATGTCGAGGATGCCGACCATGGGGCCCTCGATGATCCGGGCGAACAGGAACCCCGCGCCGAAGGCTGCGGCAGCGCTGTAACTGCCGCCCTCCATACCGGCCTTGAGCATGGCGACGACGGCGACTTCGTTGAAGATGCCTGTGTGGTAGACGTAGTAGAGGTGTGTGCCGGTGAAGATCCCGGCGGCCAGGCAGGCGACGAAGACGGGGAAGGCCCACTCGGAGAGCCAGAAGCTGCCTTCTCCCGGCACCTTGGTCAGGAAGCCGGACTTTTCCTGCTTCGTGGTGTCGGAGCCGTGCGCGGGTATGTCGCCCGCGGCGGCGGTCGATGTGTCGGTCATGTCGCTGCCTGCCTCACTGGGGCTTGGTGCCGGTCGCGTCGTGGAACTGCAGGAGCCAGTGCGGGATGTCGACCTTCAGCTGTTGGAGCAGCGTGATGTCGGCGCCGCGCAGAACCGTGCTGGCGGCGAACAGGATGATGACCGCCCCCGCGAGAGATTTGGTGACCTTGGTCCAGCCCAGGTCGTCGACTCCCTTGCCGATGACGATGCCGAGCACGATGCCCGGGACCGCGTTGCCCATCACCAGGTGACCGAGCCCGCCAAGGACGGTGCCCCAGGCTCCGGTACGGCGGCCCGCGTCGACAGCGGCCATCCAGAAGATGATGGGCATCACGGGGTTGATCAGCCATTCCGAGGCCGGCCCAAGGACCTTGGCGGCGACGTCCTGCAGGGAGTGCGGGATCGAGGCCGCCGTCGTGTTGAGCAGCGCGATGAGGACCATGCCGACGACGGTGCCGGTGAGGGCCATCCGCCGGGGGTTGTGCAGGGTCTGGTCGAGGTTGCGGTTCTTGATCATCGCGACCGAGGCCGTCCAGTGCGGCACGATGCGGTGGTCGACGTCTCCGGTCAGCGCTCCGGTGCCGACGGTGCTCGACCAGGCGTTGAAGAGGAAGCCTAGGCCGAAGGAGAAGTGCGCGACGGGGTCGTTCTGGCAGGCGTTCAGCTCGCCGAGGGTGCGGAAGGCACCCATGCCCTGGACCTTGGGCGCGTGGAACATCCGGGCCACGCCCGCGCTCGCGCCGAAGCCGATGAGGCCGCCGATGACGAGGGACTGCAGCAGGACGGTGAGGGTCTCATTCATCGGGTCACCTCATGTGCAGGGCGTGCTGGAGCGGTGAGAGCCGCTCCTCGCGCACCGTGAAGTCGACGGCATCCAGGTCGAGGGAGGCCACCTGCACCTCGACGCGCAGGGTGATCTCGAAGCGTTGGCGGGTGCGTGGGAAGAGCAGCCCCAGGAACCGCTCGGTCCAACGGTGTTCGGCGGCGGACACGACCTCAAGCTCCAGCGGTTCCACCCGGAAGCAGACCCCGTCCGTGCGCTTGCCGACGGTGGACTGGACCTGGCCGATGGCGGTGGCGAAGGCCTTCTCGCGGGTGGGCCCCGAGCCGGTGAGGCGGAGTGTGTGGCGGGACTGCTTCACGCTGTCCTCCCCAGCTTCTTCAGGAGGGCCTCGGTGACCTTGAAGCCCAGTTCCTCGCTGTCGAGGAAGCCGAAGCCGAGGACGGTGCGGCCCTGTTCGACGGCGGTCACGCCGGCTTGCGCCGACCGCATGCCGAACTCGATGTCGTGCCCGTACTTGGCCTTGGCGGTCACGGCCCCCGCGCCGCCGCTGCCGCAGAAGGAGATGCCGAGGTCGGCCCCCTCGGCGGCCATCACATCGCCCACCTTCATGTCGGCTCCGGGCCCGGGGATGACGAAGGGCTCGCCGCCCGCGGCACGTACTCCGTCGGCGACCGCGTTTCCCTTGCCGAGCCGGTGTCCGATCACGATCTTCACTGTCATGGCGGTGCTCCCTGGTGTGTCGGTCATGCGTGTATCGGTCATGGCTGTGTCGGTCATACCTACTGGTCGGTGTCGTGCTGGAGCTGTGCCGCCGCCTCGAAGTGCAGGGCGAGCAGCAGGACTTCGGTCTCGCGCGCGGCGAATTCCCTGGGGGTGCAGTAGCTGTCGATGAGATGACGTACGGCCGCCATGCGTCCGGGAGCCACCTCGGCGGCAAGCTGGGGGTCGAGTGCGTCCAGGTGCTCGGCGGTGCGGACCCTGCGGACGAACGCCAGCGCGTGCACGGCCAGGGCGAGCGCGCGGATGTCGTCGAAGGTGATGCCGCTGGACTGCGCGTAGAGGTGGGTGAGCGGGAGGAACGCTTCCAGTTCGGCACGGTCCTCGTCGGTGACGGGACGGCCGGTGTCCCGTACCGCCTCTGCGAGGCGCTCGATCAGGGGGGTGCTCAATTCACGGGCCTCTCGGTGGTTCCGGTCGGTGGTGCGGGCGCAGGCGGGCCCGGTCGAGGGGCCGGCCGGTGCCGGTGGTTCAAGCGGATCCGGTTTTCACCGGGTGGATGCGGCCCGCACGGACGGCCGCGACCGGTTCCAGGTGGGTGTCGCCGGTCCGCGTGGCGCCCTCGGCGTCGGTCAGTGTCACCGGCCCCTGCTCTCGCCGCAGCAAGGTCAGATCCGCCACGGAACCTGGGCGCAGGGTGCCCAAGTCCACGCCCAGGCCCAGCACTTCAGCGGCATGCAGGGTGGCGCAGCGAATCACTTGATGCGGCGTCATCCCCAGGGCGAGCAGTTTGTTCAGGGTGGTGGCCAGCGAGTGCACCGGTCCGTCAATGCTGCGCGCGTGCAGATCCGTACTGATCGTGTACGGGGTGAATCCGGCGGCCAGCGCCCGTTCCGCGGTGGCGAAGCACAGGCTCGCGCTGCCGTGCCCGATGTCGAGACGGACGCCGCGTGCGACGGCCGCACGTGCCTGGCGCTCACTGCCGAAGAGACCGCCCGGCTTGCCGTGGAAGGCGTGCGTGACCACATCACCCGCGCCGAGCAGGTCGAGGACGTCGCCGAGCACCGGTGGTTCGTTGCCCACATGGACCATGACCGGTCGGCCCACCCGCTCGGCGACCCGCTTGGCGGACCGCAACGGGGCGAGCCCGCTGTCGCCGAGGACCGACGAGCTCATCCGGACCTTGATCCCGCGGATCTGATCCGGGTGGTCGCGCAGCGCCTTCTCGGTGGCCGCCTCGACCACGTCGCCGGGTCCGTGCGAAAGCTCCCTGGGCCCGTGCACCAGGCCGTGGCGGGAGATGTTCAGCCAGCTCAGCACCCGGGTGGCGGCGGGGCGGACAACGTTGTCCGTGAAGTCGGAGAAGTCGTCGCTGCCGCAACTGCCCGCGTCCACCACGGTGGTGACGCCCTGGCGGACCCCGATCGTGTCGGCGGGGGCGCCGAGGTAGGTGCGGGGAGCGTAGACGTGGGTGTGGAGGTCGATCAGGCCCGGCGTGACGAGCAGGCCGGAGGCGTCGAGCTGTTCATCGCCGAAGAGGGTGCCGGGTGCGGCGATCTCCGCGATGCGACCGTCGCGTACGGCGATGTCACCCGGCTCGGGGGCCTCGCGCAGCGGGTCGGCCAGGAGCCCGCCCGACACCACGAGATCGAATCGTTGTCGGTGCGGGGCTGTTGCCCCGTGTTCAGCCATGGACGGCCGCCTTTCCCGAGCATGAGATAGGTGCGTGGAGCGTCCGGCGCGAGAGGCGACCCAGGGGTGCGTCACGGCCGAAGGACAGACGAGCGTTCCGTAGAGTAGAATGACGTTCCGTTTTGCGGACCGATTGGCAACATAGCCCGCGTGTTCTCGGAGGGTCAATGGATGGCAGCAAGCCCGTTAATTCCGTCGCCAAGGCGCTGCGGGTCCTGCACGCGCTGGCTCGCCCGGACGGACCGCACCGCCTCGGCGAGATCGCCGAGCACTCGGGGGTGCCCAAGGCCACCACTCACCGGGTCCTCGCCATCCTGATCGAGGAGGGGTACGCGGCGGCCGACGGCGAGGGCCGCTACGGCAGCGGCAACCAACTCCGGGCCCTGTCCGCCCTGGTGCTCGCGGACGACGCCGTCGGCATCGACGCGGTGCTGCGCGCCCTCCAGCAACGGCTCGGCCAGACGGTTCACTTGGCCGTGCTCAGCGGCGACTACGCCACGTACACGCACAAGGTCGACCCGGGCCACGCCTACCGCATCGCCAGCGACGTCGGCACCCCGCTGCCGCTGCACACCACGGCCGCGGGCAAGGCGCTGCTCGCACACCTGCCGCAGAGCGAGGCGGACGCCATCCTGGACCGCACCGGGCTGCCCGCCCGCACACCCCGCACCCACACCGACCGCGCGGCCCTGGCCGAGGAGCTGGCCCGCATCCGCGCCGACGGCTACGCCACCGACTACGAGGAGTCGGACGACTCCATCTGCTCGGTCGCCGCCCCCGTGCTCGACGCGGATGGAACCCCGGTCGGGGCGGTCTCGGTCTCCGCCCTCACTTTCCTCGTGACGGAGGAACAGCTCAGCAGCTTCGCGCCGGCCGTGCAGCAAGCGGCGCAGGATGTCTCCCGCAGACTGTGAGATTCGGCGGGTCCGCCAACCGGTACGACGGGGTGCGGTTCAGGCCACCGGCATGGCTTACCTGATGAACAACTCTCGGGAATTGCGCCTCTCCTCGTGCGGCGGACTCAGGGCTGCTTCACCAGGATGGCGCGGGCATAAAGCAGATCGAAGCCCTGACGCTGGGCGTTCTCCTGGGACTTGGATCCCGGCTGCGTGGTGATGACGGCAACGTCGCAGCCGGCCGCTGCCGCGTGGGCGAGCCGGGCCGAGAGCAGCGCGGTCTGGACACCCCGGCGCCGGTGCGCCGGCGCGGTCGCCGCGCCGGTGAGCTGTGCGACGCCCTCTGCCATGCGGAAGCTGGCGCCGCCGGCGATGACCCCGTCGCGCAGCGCGACACACCGCATGACGCCGGCCGCCGCCGTGAGATCGCGCACGGCCCTGGCGATCACCTCGCGCGGAAACTCTTCGTGCGAGGGCACCCCTTGTGCATCAGGGTGGGCGAAGCCCTCTGCCACGACGTCGAGCCAAGGCTCGAACTCGTCGTCGTCGCTCGGCCGGACCTCGACCCCGGTGGGCGTGACGCACTCGCGCCCGCCCCCGAGGGTCTGGCCGAGCACGTTCTCGAACGATGCGAGCCGATAGCCGCGTTCGGTCAGCAGGGCACCGATCGCGGGATCGGCAAGGTGGGCGAGCTCGATCTGCACGGGGGAGCCGCAGGCCCTGAAGGCCCTTTCGACCTCGTCGAGAGCGGCCGCGCTCGGCACGCCGCCGAAGCCGAGGCCCACAACTTTGTTGAGCGGTGATCCCTCTTCGGCGAAACTCGCCACGCCGCCGGCGAGAGGGATCACGAAGCCCGCCGTGTCCGCCCTGCGTCCGCGGGCGGCCTCGCTGCCCTTGGCGATGAGCTGTGCCTCGACCCGCTCGATGCGCTCGGCCAGGGCGGTGCCGCAGAAGAGGGGCAGCCGGTCGGTGTTCATGGCTTCTCTGCACTCCTTTTCAGCATGGGACCGTTCGTGTCCCATCGCGTTGCCCCAGAGTCGCGAACTCGCGGGCCGCACTCAAGCAGTCGGGGGCAGTCCACTACACCGCCTCCGGCCCGAAGTCCTCCTCGAAGTAGCTGTCGTGCCGCACGCGGAACTCCTTGAGTTCCTCGCTGCCGCGCTGGGACATCTCGGCGACCTTTTCGAAGTACTCCTCGCGCGGGGCGCCGGGGGAGAAGAGCATGAGCATCGACGTGGGCTCGGCCGTCACGTTCTTGAAGGCGTGCAGGCCGCCGACCGGTACGTACAGGAAATCACCGGCGCGGCCGGTCACCCACTTCTCGCCGTTGAAGAGCTCCAGCTCCCCGGAGAGGACGTAGAAGGACTCCGACATGGCCTTGTGGAAGTGGGTCTTGGCGCCGGCGGACCGTGCTGCCAGGTCCACCTTGTAGAGGCCGAACTCGCCGCCGGTCGATTCGTGCGTGGCGAGGTAGTGGGTGGCGCCACCGCCGGATGAAGTGAGGTCCGGCGGGGTGTCGGCGGTGCGGAAGGATGCGTTCACCTCGCCTCTGTCTCCGTGGTGGCGGGGCTCGGGGTACGGCAGGTGGTCCGGGTACGACATCGTGCGCTCCTTGTCGTCGAGGTTCACCTGCATCCTGGCCTTCGCCCACCGGGACCGGCATCGGCCGCAAGCACGACCATGGGCAGTCCTGTGCCAGGGACCTGAGACCTAGGACCTGGGCACGTCGTATCGGCCTGCCTTTTCACGCACCGGACGGGGATGCTCAGCCCACCAGATCGGGTGAGCGCAGCATCTGGGGCGGGATGTTCCAGGCATCGACGAGGTCGGCGGCGATCGGCCGGATCTTGCGGCACAGGTCGTTCACCTCACGGCGGATCGCCTTGGAACGCTGTACCGTCAGCCGGCCGTGCTCCATGAACCAGGCGCGGTCCGCCTCGATCGTGGAAAGGGCGAAGAGGTCGCACAGGAGCCCTAGTGCGACCTTGTTGTCGCCGTCGGGGAGCCGGCGCATCTTGTCGACGAACGCCTCGAGCACCAGCCGCTCGACATGTGCGTGGGCCACCGCGATGACGTGATCCTGCACCTGTGAGAAGACGACGCCGGGATGGGCCTTCTGGTCCATCCCACGCTTGAGGCGGCGCGCCACACCGGCGAGCATGTGCTCCTCGCGGAAGCGGAGCATGGCGAGCTGATACTCCGAATCGAGGAGGCCTGCTTCCTGATCCCACTCATCGCCGCCGGGCAGCAAGTCACGTACTCGCTCGAGCAGTTTGTGGGCCGAGGTCTTCTCGATGACCGTCTCGACGGCGAGGTTCGTGACGTACCGGACCATGCCGAGCTGGTCCATGCTCTCGAACTCGCTTGCGTAGTGGGTGAGCAGGCCCTTCGCCACCAGCTGGAGCAGCACGTGGTTGTCGCCCTCGAACGTCGCGAAGACGTCGCTGTCGGCCTTCAGCGCGGCGAACCGGTTGACGGCCAGATAGCCGGCGCCCCCGCACGCCTCGCGGCACTCCTGAATCGTGCGCGTGGCGTGCCAGGTGCCGAGTGCCTTGGTGCCTGCGGCCCGTGCTTCCAGCTCACGCCGTGCCTGCTCGTCGTCCGTGGTCCCCGAGAAGACCTCGTGCAGTTGCGTGCGTACGACGTCCTGGGCGAAGTGCAGCGCGTAGGTGCGCGCGACGAGCGGGAGCAGGCGGCGCTGGTGCATGCCGTAGTCGAGGAGCACCTGCTCATCGGTGTCCGAGGCGGCCTTGAACTGCCTCCGGCGATCCGCGTACTTGGTGGCGATGGCCAGGGCGACCTTGCTGGCGTTGATGGCGCCGCCGCCGACGCTGACCCGCCCCTGCACCAGGGTGCCGAGCATGGTGAAGAAGCGGCGGTCGGGGTTGTCGATCGGGCTCTGGTAGACGCCCTCGGGAGTGACGTCGGCGAACCGGTTGAGCAGCGCCTCGCGCGGCACGCGTACGCCGTCGAACCAGATCCGCCCGTTGTCCACGCCGTTGAGGCCCATCTTGCGCCCGTCGTCCTCGATCCGGACGCCGGGGGCGATTGCACCGTCGACGCGGATCGGCACGACGAACGCGTGCACCCCTTGGTGCTCCTCGCCCACCTCCAGCTGGGCGAAGACGACCGCCAGCTCGCCGTGCCGGGCAGCGTTGCCGATGTAGTCCTTGCGCGCCTGGTCTCCGCCGGTGGTGATGACGAACTCCTGGCTGTCGGCGTCATAGCGGGCCACGGTGCCGAGCGCCTGGACATTGGAGCCGTGTCCGGTCTCGGTCATCGCGAAGCAGCCCATCAGCTCCCCGGTGATCAGGCGCGGCAGGTAGGCCTCGTGGTGACGTTCCGTGCCCAGGTGCAGGATGGCGCCACCGAAGAGTCCGAACTGCACGCCGACCTTCACAAGCACCGACAGATCTCCGAAGGCGAGCGTCTCGAACGCGGCGATCGATGCGCCGACGTCACCGCCCCCGCCGTACGCCTTCGGGAATCCCATGCCGGTCTGACCGGTTGCCGCCATCTCGACGACGAGCTCACGCACGCGCTCGCGGAACTCGTCGAAGCCGAGCTGCTCCGCTTCGTCCAGTACGCCTGCGTACGTCGTCAAATTGGCGCGGACGAGACTGCGGACCTCGGCGTATTCGCCGTCGAGCAGCTCGGCAAGAGCCGGGACGTCGATGGCGGGCTGCGTGTAGCCGCTCGTGGAGGCGGCGCTGTCGGTGACCATGTCGCCCTGCTACCCGGCGGTAGGACGATCAAATCGGTCGCTTGGTCCATCCAGCGGAGAGCAGGCACCGTCGGCACATCCGGTCGGCGGCTGATGTCCTGGTATTCGTCACCGCCGGTGCGACACTGGCGCAGTGACGGACACCGAAGGGCAGACAGGCCGGCGCTTGGAGCGAGCCATTCTGGACCTCCTGGAGCGGCGTGGTCCGACCTCGACGATCTGCCCGTCCGACGCCGCGCGAGCGGTGTATGAAGGGGACGACGACGGCTGGCGCGCGCTCATGGAACCGGCCCGCCGCGCGGCCCGGCGCCTGGTCACGGCCGGCGAGGTGGAAATCACCCAGTCCGGCCGCCCCGTCGAGCCGACAAAGGCCCGCGGCCCGATCCGTATCCGCCGCGCCCACTGACAGTTCCCCACCTCGGGCTTCGCGAAGTGCGGACTGCCGCGCGGCCTCCCACGGGGCGGCGAGTTCAGCGAGCAACTCGCCTGACTCACACGGCTGTTGTCAGGTCACGCGCCGAGTATCTCCGTGTTCTGGCAAGCGACCAGGCGCCATTGCCCGTCTTCCTTCGCCATGACGTAGAGCGGAGTACCCGGGTTCCCGATGGGGTGGCCGTCGAGCGTCAGGTACTGGGCATGCGCCTTGACAGCGGCGACGTCGGGGCGGATGAACAGCACATCCACCACCTCGTAGG
>NZ_JBHTSF010000037.1:0-66951 GCF_042795295.1 Streptomyces sp. NPDC056486 | reverse complement strand
GCGGTGGTCGCCGTCGCCGTGGGGTTCGCGCTCGGCTGGCTCACCAACAAACTCATGGGGATCCTCGGCGAGGCCACCCTGCAGACCGGCCTGACGCTGCTCGTGCCCTTCGTGAGCTACGTCCTCGCCGAGGAGCTGCTGGGCTCCGGCGTGCTCGCCGTACTGACCACCGCGCTCTACCTCGCGGAGCACGCCGCCGACGCCGACGACGTGCTCGGGCGGATCACCGGGCAGACGTTCTGGAGAATCGTCGACACCCTGGTCACCGGTGTCGCCTTCGGGCTCATCGGGCTCGAACTGCACAACGTCTTCGGTACGGCGAGCGGCCGTGAGTGGCAGATGATCGGCTGGGGCGCGGCGGTCGTCGCGGTCGTCATCGGCGTACGACTGATGTGGCTGCTGCCCGCGACCTGGCTCGCCAAGCGGCTGCACAAGCTGCGGGACATCGACGAGGAGATCCCGACTACCTGGCGCGAGACCGTCGTCATGTGGTGGTCCGGGATGCGCGGAGTGGCATCGGTCGCCCTGGCCCTCGCCATTCCGCTGAAGACCGAGAACGGGGATCCCTTCCCCGCCCGGGACGAGATCATCTTCATCGCCTTCTGCGTCATCATGGCGACCCTCGTCGTCCAGGGGCTCACCCTGCCCTGGCTGGTGAAGAAGCTCGGGGTGCGCGCGGACACCGACGTCGAGCGGGCCATCGAGCGGGACCTCGCCATCCGGGCGGCCAAGGCGGCCAAGCGCCGCCTCAAGGAGATCGAAGAGGTCGAGGAGCTGCCCGAGGACCTCACGGAGCGGCTGCTGCGCGGGGCGTTCGACATCGGCGCCAGGATCAGCCCCGACATCGTCGACGACGAACGGCGCGAGCGGTACTCCAAGCGCGCCGACCGTCTCAAGGCGGTCCAGCGCATCCAGCGCGACATGATGTCGGCCGCCCGCCACGAGATCCTCGCCGCGCGCAGCGAACCCGGCGCCGACCCCGAGATCGTCGACCGGGTCCTGCACCACCTCGACGTACGCAGCCTGCGGTCCTGATGGACGGCAGCTGACAGATGGTGGCGGCTCAGCCCCGGCCGGTGCGCGGCACGACAGGGCGAGGCCGCTGCGGGTTCTCGTCCTCCGGCGGGAGTTCCGCCCAGGCCGTGTTGACCCGCGGCAGCGCGTAGGCATGGCGCTCGGCCAGCCAGCGGATCAGGTGCTCGCGCACCGTGACCCGCACCGTCCAGATGTCGTCCGCGTCCTTGGCGGTGACCAGGGCACGCACCTGGATCGTGTTCGGCGTCGTGTCCGTGACCGCAAGACCCCAGTCCCTGCCGTCCCAGGCGGCACACTCGCGCAGGACGTCCTGGAGCTTCTCGCGCATCTCGGTGATGGGCGCCGTGTGGTCCAGCTGGAAGAAGACCGTGCCGGTCATCTGGGAGCCGCCGCGCGACCAGTTCTCGAAGGGCTTCGACACGAAGTACGAGACCGGCATCGTGATCCGGCGCTCGTCCCAGGTGCGCACGGCCAGGAAGGTCAGGGTGATCTCGTCCACGGTGCCCCACTCGCCGTCCACGACGACCGTGTCGCCGATCCGCACCATGTCGCCGAAGGCGATCTGCAGCCCCGCGAAGAGATTGGACAGCGTGGACTGGGCCGCGACGCCCGCGACGATGCCGAGAAGCCCCGCCGACGCAAGCAGTGATGTTCCGGCGGCCTGCATGGCGGGGAAGGTAAGCAGCATCGCTCCGACGGCCACGACGCCGACGATCGCGGTGACCACCCGTTGGATGAGGGTGACCTGTGTACGCACCCGGCGGACCCGGGCCGGGTCGCGGTGGGCGTTGGCATAGCGTGCGTACGTGGACTCGACGATGGCCGTCGCGATGCGGACGAGGAGCCAGGCCACGGACCCGATGAGCACCAGGGTCAGCGTCTGCCCGATGCCCGACGAATGGTCTTTGGCGATCTTGGCCTGTTCGAAGGAGCCGCGCAGCAGGGCGGCACAGAGGACAAGTTGGAAGGGGAGTCGGCAGCGGCGCAGCAGACCCCACAGTGGGTTGTCGGGGTGGCGGTCGTCGGCCCGGCGCAGCAGCACATCGGCCAGCCACACCACGGCCAGCGTGATCACGACCGAGCCGCCGACCACGATCAACGGACGCAGTACGTTCTCCATGCCCCCGAGGGTAAGTGGCACGATGGCCTCATGAACATCATGCTTTTCCACTCGACGTACGGGCTGCGGCCCGCGGTGCACGCGGCGGCCGACCGGCTGCGCGCCGAGGGACACGAGGTGACGACGCCCGATCTGTTCGACGGGCGCACCTTCGACACCGTCGAGGAAGGCATGGCCTTCAAGGACGAGCTCGGCAAGGAAGAGCTCCTCAAGCGGGCGATTCTGGCCTCCGCGCCCTACTCCGAGCGGGGTCTCGTCTACGCGGGCTTCTCGTTCGGCGCGGCGACCGCGCAGACCCTCGCCCTCGGCGACGACAAGGCGCGCGGCCTGCTGCTCCTGCACGGCACGTCCGACATCGCGGAGAGTGCGACGGTGGACGAGCTGCCGGTGCAGCTGCATGTCGCCGAGCCGGACCCGTTCGAGACGGATGACTGGCTGAGCGCCTGGTACCTGCAGATGGGCCGGGCCGGCGCCGATGTGGAGGTCTACCGCTACGCGGGAGCGGGCCACATCTACACCGACCCCGACCTGGACGACTACGACGCCGAGGCGGCGGAGTCGACATGGCGGACGGCGATCGGCTTCCTGGAGACGCTGTAGCGGCGAGCGCCGCCGTTCACGTGCGCGTGCAGCGTCCCGTCGGGGCGCTCACGGGCGGCTTGCACTGCAGGCCGTAGTCGCCGCCGCTCGGGCTGAGGTAGCGCCCGGTGCATTCGTTGCCGCTGGTCCTGCCGCGCTCGGCGCAGAACCGCAGGGCGGCCCGGCCGTCCGCGAAGGGCCCGGGAGCGTAGATCACCCAGAAGCCCGGCCGCAGCGACGCGTAATCGTCGCTGCGCAGATACTCCGCCTCCGGCACGTCCTTGCGAACAGCAGCGAGCCTGCGGTCGCGGGCGGCCGTGCCGGAGCCGACGGGCTCGGAGAAGAGCTGGGCGATCCAGCTGTCCGAGGCCGATGGGGCATCGGGCGATGACGCGGACGGCTCGGTCGTGTCCCCGGACGGGCCGGGGCTCCCGGACGACTTCGTTGCCGCCGGTGACGCTTTGGGCGAAGCCCCCGCGGAGGTGCTGCCGCCGCCCTTGCCTTCCTCCTTGTACGTCCCTCCCCCGTCCCGTAGCGCGAGCACCAGTGCGGCACCGGCGACCGATGCGAGCACTACGGCCGCCACCGCGGCGATCAGATGCGTACGTCTTCGGGGCTCGGCGGGCGGCGGCCCCACCGTGCGCGCGGGCCGCCCCGAAGTCTCCGTCGGCTGCCAGGTGATCCCGTTCGCCACCGCGGCGAGCATCGCGTCCAGGCGTTCCGAGTCCGGGCGCAGCGCCGGGTCCCGCACGAGGAGGGCGCTCAGGACCGGGGCGAGCGGCCCGGAGCGCACCGGCGGCGGCACCGGGTCGTCGAGCACGGCGGCGAGTGTGGCAAGCGTCGAGGCGCGGCGCAGGGGACTGACGCCCTCCACAGCGACGTAGAGGACCAGGCCGAGCGACCAGAGGTCGGCCGCCGGGCCCTCGTCCGCCGTGCCGCGGATGCGCTCGGGCGCGATGTACTCCGGCGAACCGATCAGGTCGCCGGTGGCGGTGAGCTGATCGGAGCCCAGCAGAGAGGCGATGCCGAAGTCGGTCAGGACCACGGAGACGCCCGAGCCGCCGGGAGCTTCGTCCCGCAGCAGGATGTTGGCGGGCTTCACGTCCCGGTGCAGGATGCCCGCCGCGTGGGCGACGCGCAGCGCCGAGAGCAGCTCGCGGCCGATGCGCGCCGCATCGTGCGGCGCCAATGTGCCCTGTTCCAGGAGATCCTGGAGCGTGCGCCCCGGCAGCAGCTCCATCACCAGCCAGGGGTGCGGTCCCGTGTCCACGATGTGATGGATCGTCACCACATGCGGATGGTTGAGCCGGGCGAGCGCCCTGGCCTCGCGCAGCACCCGCTCCCGCAGGACGCGCGACTGCTCGTCCGTCAGCTCGTGCCCCGCGGGCCGCACCTCCTTGATGGCCACCTCGCGGTGCAGCACGGTGTCGCGTGCCCGCCACACCGTGCCCATGCCCCCGCTGCCCAGCCGTTCGAGCAGCTCGAAGCGCCCGTCCACCACGTCCCCCGTGCCGCTCATGCCGCAAGAGTAGAGGGCGGCACCGACACATGTGACCCGGTCAGCGCACCGGGGCTGACGCCCGCTCGACCTTCTGGGTGCCGCTGAGGGTGCGGTACGAACGGGCCCACTCGGACGTCGCCCTTGGGTCCTTGCGGTCGGACAGGACGTAGTAGTCCATCTGCGAGCGCTCGGCGGTGACATCGAGGACGCCGTAGCCGTGCGAGTCCATGTCCAGCCACTTCACATGGCGGTTGGCCGCCTTCACCGCGCCCACCGCGACCAGCGAGAGGGTGTGCGGGGCGACGTGCAGCATGTCGTCCACGTTGTCCGATGTCACGGACGTGACCACGAACTCCGTGGCCGCGGAGGGCGACCCGGGGTACGTGGCGGCCTTGACCGGCACGTCGTTCGCCCAGGACATGTGGATGTCGCCGGTGAGGAAGACCGTGTTCCGGACGGCCTTGTCGACCAGGTGCGAGATGAGCTCTTTGCGGTCGTCGGTGTAGCCGTCCCACTGGTCACCGTTGACGGCGAGGCCCTCCTTGGGCAGGCCGAGCAACTCCGCGATGGGCCGCAGCAGATGGGCCGGTACGGAGCCGAAGGCGACCGGCGAGATCATCACCGAGGTGCCGACCAGCTTCCAGGAGGCGTCGGACGAGGCGAGGCCCGCCTTCAGCCAGTCGAGCTGGGCGCGGCCCGTGATCGTACGGCCTGGGTCGTCCACGTCACCGCTGCCGAAGCCCGCCTGCTCGGAGCGGAAGGAACGCAGGTCGAGCAGGTGCAGATCGGCCAGCTTGCCGAAGCGCAGGCGGCGGTAGACGGTGCCTTCAGTAGAAGGACGCACGGGCATCCACTCGAAGTACGCCTGTTTGGCGGCCGCCATGCGCTGCGCCCAGCCGCCCTCGGTCTCCGGGGAGTGGTTCACCGCGCCGCCCGACCAGGTGTTGTCGGCGAACTCGTGGTCGTCCCAGATCGCGATCAGCGGGTGCGTGGCGTGCATCGCCCGCGCGTCCGGGTCGGTCTTGTGGACGCCGTGCCGGGTGCGGTAGTCGGCGAGGCTGATGATCTCGTGCCGCGGCTCGTGCTGCCGCACTCCGTACTCGGCGGCGGGGTACTCGCCGCTCTTGTACTCGTAGATGTAGTCGCCGATGTGCAGCACCGCGTCGAGTTCGGTGCGGGCCGCGAGATGGCGGTAGGCGGAGAAGTAGCCGGCCTCCCAGTTGGCGCAGGACACCACGCCGAACCGGACACCGGGGGCGGCCGCTTCGTGTGCGGGGGTGGTGCGGGTGCGGCCGACGGGGGAGTGCACCGGGGTGCCGTCGCCCCCCGAGCCGCTCACGGAGAAGCGGAAGTAATAGGTGGTGGCAGGGCTCAGGCCCCTTACGTCGGCCTTGACCGTGTGGTCGGCGGCGGCCCGTGCGGTCGTGCTGCCGCTGCCGACGGCCTGGGTGAAGCCCTTGTCCTTGGCTATCTCCCACCGCACCTCGGTGTCCGGCCCCTTGCCGGAGCCCGGCGAGGCCTCCGGTGTCGGTGTCACGCGGGTCCACAGAAGGACCCCGTCGGGCAGCGGGTCGCCTGAGGCGACTCCGTGGTGGAAGGCGGGCCCTTCGGCTGCGTGCGCGAGGGGAGCGGCGGCGAGCGGCGCGAGGGCCGCGGTGGCGGCAGCGGCCTTGACGACCGTACGGCGGCTCGGGGCCGGGGAGTTGAGCGGTCTGTGTTCGCTGATTCGACTGGTCACGGGCGATTACCCTACTGATCAGTAATCGCCAAGAGCGGGCGAACAGTGAAACGTTCGCCCGCTCTTCGGCCAAGTGCCTCAGATAAGTGCTTCGGCTAAATGCTTCAGCCCTTGAGCGCCGCGTCGATGGCCTTCTTGTAGTCCTCGACCGTCGAAGGGGCGTTCTTCTTGTCGGGGCCGGTCAGCTTCTTGCCGTCCATGACGAACGAGGGCGTGCCCTCGACGCCGTACTTGTTGTCGTCGAACTTCTTCGACATCTCGAGGGCCCAGCGGTCGTACGTGCCGTCCTTGACGTCCTTCGCGAAGGTCTTGCTCTTCTTGAGCTCGGGGACCTCATTCGCGATCTTGGTCAGGACCGCGTCGTCCTTGAACTTGTCCTCCGTCTCGGAGGGGTGGTTCTCCTTGGAGAACATGGCCTTCTTGTAGTCCAGGAAGGCCTGGTCGCTCACGTTCAGGGCGGCACCGAGCGCGCTGAGCGCGTTCTTGGAACCCTCGCCCTGGAGGTTGCGGTCCAGGAACGTGGCACCGACGAACTCGACCTTGTACTTGCCGTCCTTCAGGTCCTTCTCGACCGTCGGACCCACCGTCTGCTCGAAGCTGGCGCAGACGGGGCAGCGCGGGTCCTCGTAGACCTTGAGGGTCTTCTTGGCGCTGTCCTTGCCGAGGACGACGGTCGTGCCGTCCGTGCCCGAGGAGTTCGCCGGCTTGACCAGCTTCTCGTCGGCGGCGGCTTCCCAGTGGCCGGGCTTGTTGGACTGCATGACGGCGTAGCCGATGCCGCCGGCGATCGCCAGGACCGCGACGACGGAGACGCCGACGATGATCGACCGCTTCCGCTTCTCCCGCTTGCGCTCGGCTTCCTGCTGGGCGCGGATCCGCTCGCGGGCCGCCGACTTGGCCGCCTGGCTGTTGCGCTTGCTCATGATGATGTTCTCCGTAGGGGTGACATGCGTGGGGACGGTGGTGCTCAGGCGAAGACGGCCGAGCACGGCGGTCCACGCCGTCCCACGAAGTGCACGAGAAGCCGCGAACGCGCGGTCCGTACCCGGCGCGCGGGGCGCGGGACGCGGCGCATGGGCCGCATGCGGATGCTCACCGCGGCGACCGCGACGAGCAGCGGCCGGAAGGTGCACGCGGCCATCGCGCGCAGGACCTGGGCCAGGGCACGTTCGCCGCGCCGCAGCCAGGCCGCCGCGAGCAGACCGACCCCGATGTGCGCGCCGAGCAGCAGCCAGGCGGCGCTCGGCTCGGCGTCGGCGAGCAGCACGGCGGCACGGTGTCCGTCGCCGGTCATCCGGGCCAGTGGCGTGCCGACGCTGCCGCCGCCGCACAGCACGTCGAAGCCGACGGAGCGCAGCGGACCCGCGACGGGTCCGCCCGCCTGGCCGTAACAGACGTGCTGCCCCGTGGTGAACACCGTGTCGGCGGCCAGCTCGAGCGGGATGAGCAGGGCGGCGATCCGGCCGTAGCCGCGCTCGCGTCCCGCCAGTGCGTACGCGACGACGAAGACCGCACCGGCGATCACGGCGACGGTGGTCAGCGGCAGCGGGGCCCGGGACAGCAGGACGTGCGACGCGGCGGAGAGCGTCACGACGAGTGTCGTGAAGAGGGCCGCGCGCACGGCTCTGAGCTGGGTTCCGGATATGTCCATCGCGCAGCCGAGTCTGTCATGTGCTCCCGTAAGGCAGCCCTAAAGGGTGCCTATGAGTTACACGATGTCCTGCAGACCCGGAATCCGGCCGTTACGGAACAGGTCGACGAAGATCTGGTGGTCCTTGCGGGCACGCGCCCCGTACTCATGTGCGAAGTCCACGAGCAGGCCCGCGAAGCTCTCCTCGTCCGCCGCGATGGCGGCGTCGATCGCGCGCTCCGTGGAGAACGGCACCAGGTCGGAGTGGCCGCTCTCGTCGTCCGCGGCAGAGTGCATCGTGGCGGTGGCGCGGCCCAGGTCGGCGATGACCGCGGCGATCTCGTCCAGGTCGTCGATGTCCGACCAGTCCAGGTCCACGGCGTACGGAGAGACCTCGGCGACCAGCTGTCCGGCGCCGTCCAGCTCGGTCCAGCCGAGCCAGGGGTCGGCGTGCGCCTGGAGCGCGCGCTGCGAGATGACCGTGCGGTGGCCCTCGTGCTGGAAGTAGTCACGGACCGCGCCGTCGGTGATGTGCCGCGAGACGGCCGGGGTCTGGGCCTGCTTGAGGTAGATCACGACGTCGTTCTCCAACGCGTCGCTGTTGCCTTCAAGGAGGATGTTGTACGAAGGCAGCCCCGCGGAGCCGATGCCGATGCCGCGGCGCCCGACGACGTCCTTCACGCGGTACGAGTCGGGGCGGGTGAGCGAGGACTCGGGGAGCGTCTCCAGATAGCCGTCGAAGGCGGCGAGCACCTTGTAGCGGGTGGCCGCGTCGAGCTCGATCGAGCCGCCGCCCGAGGCGAAGCGGCGCTCGAAGTCGCGGATCTCCGTCATGGACTCCAGGAGCCCGAAGCGGGTCAGCGAGCGCGCGTCGCGCAGCGCGTCCAGGAGCGGGCCCTGGGCGGTGTCGAGGGTGAAGGGCGGCACCTCGTCGCTCTTGGCGCCGGTGGCCAGGTCGTGGATCCGCTCGCGGTACGCCGCGGCATAGACCCGCACCAGGTCGGTGATCTGCTCGTCGCTGAGCGCCTTCGTGTACCCGATCAGGGCCACGGAGGCGGCGAAGCGCTTCAGGTCCCAGGTGAAGGGGCCGACGTACGCCTCGTCGAAGTCGTTCACGTTGAAGATCAGGCGGCCCTGGGCGTCCATGTACGTGCCGAAGTTCTCCGCGTGCAGGTCGCCGTGGATCCACACCCGTCCCGTGCGCTCGTCCAGGTAAGGACCGCCGTGCTGCTCGCGCTCCAGGTCCCCGTAGAAGAGGCAGGCCGTGCCGCGGTAGAAGGCGAAGGCGGAGGCGGCCATCTTCCGGAACTTCACCTTGAACGCGGCGGGGTCCGCGGCGAGCAGCTCGCCGAACGCGGTGTCGAAGACGGAGAGGATCTGCTCGCCGCGCTGATCAGCGGTGGGCTGCGGTTCCGACATCGCGGGGTGCCTCCTGGTGCAGGTCGTGCATGACATGTGGGACGGGTGTTCAGAACATTTGGGACAGGCGTTCCGACCTGTCCAACGCATGACGGTACCCCCGAGTGCCCGCCCGGTTGTCAGCGCCGAGGATTAGACTTCCCCGCTGACCCCCCAGACTGCCCGCAGCCTGTCGCCGTTCGTTCTCCGGAGGCCTCCCGCCGTGACCAAGCCGCCCTTTACGCACCTCCACGTCCACACCCAGTACTCGCTGCTGGACGGTGCCGCGCGGCTGAAGGACATGTTCAACGCCTGTAATGAGATGGGCATGACACATATCGCCATGTCCGACCACGGCAACCTCCACGGGGCGTACGACTTCTTCCACTCCGCGCAGAAGGCGGGGGTCACGCCGATCATCGGCATCGAGGCGTATGTGGCGCCGGAGTCCCGCCGCAACAAGCGGAAGGTCAAGTGGGGCCAGCCGCACCAGAAGCGCGACGACGTGTCCGGTTCGGGTGGTTACACGCACAAGACGATCTGGGCGTCGAACAGCACCGGCCTGCACAACCTCTTCAAGCTCTCCTCGGACGCGTATGCCGAAGGCTGGCTGCAGAAGTGGCCGCGCATGGACAAGGAGACGATCTCCCAGTGGTCGGAGGGCCTGATCGCCTCCACCGGCTGCCCCTCCGGAGAGCTCCAGACCCGCCTGCGTCTGGGCCAGTTCGACGAGGCGGTGAAGGCCGCCGCCGAGTACCAGGACATCTTCGGCAAGGACCGGTACTTCCTGGAGCTGATGGACCACGGCATCGACATCGAGCGCCGGGTCCGCGACGACCTCCTGCGGGTCGGCAAGAAGCTCGGCATCCCGCCGCTGGTGACGAACGACTCGCACTACACGTACGCGCACGAGTCCGTCGCGCACGACGCCCTGCTCTGCATCCAGACCGGCAAGAACCTCTCGGACCCCGACCGCTTCCGCTTCGACGGCACCGGCTATTACCTCAAGTCCACCGACGAGATGTACGCCGTGGACTCCTCGGACGCCTGGCAGGAGGGGTGCAGGAACACGCTTCTGGTGGCCGAGCAGATCGACACCACCGGGATGTTCGAGAAGCGCGACCTCATGCCCAAGTTCGATATCCCGGAGGGCTTCACCGAAGTCACCTGGTTCCAGGAGGAGGTCCGGGTCGGCATGGGCCGCCGCTACCCGGCCGGTGTCCCCGACGACCGGCAGAAGCAGGCCGAGTACGAGATGGACATCATCATCCAGATGGGGTTCCCCGGGTACTTCCTCGTGGTCGCCGACTTCATCATGTGGGCCAAGAACAACGGCATCGCGGTGGGCCCGGGACGAGGCTCCGCGGCCGGCTCGATCGTCGCGTACGCCATGGGCATCACCGACCTCGACCCCATCACGCACGGGCTGATCTTCGAGCGCTTCCTCAACCCCGAGCGCGTCTCCATGCCCGACGTCGACATCGACTTCGACGAGCGCAGGCGCGTGGAAGTCATCCGGTACGTGACCGAGAAGTACGGCGCCGACAAGGTCGCCATGATCGGCACGTACGGAAAGATCAAGGCGAAGAACGCCATCAAGGACTCCGCGCGCGTGCTCGGATATCCGTACGCGATGGGCGACCGCCTCACCAAGGCGATGCCCGCCGACGTCCTCGGCAAGGGCATCGACCTTTCCGGCATCACCGACACCAAGCACCCGCGCTACAGCGAGGCGGGCGAGATCCGGGGGATGTACGAGAACGAACCGGACGTGAAGAAGGTCATCGACACCGCCAAGGGTGTCGAGGGCCTGGTCCGGCAGATGGGTGTGCACGCGGCCGGCGTGATCATGTCCAGCGAGCCGATCGTCGACCACGCGCCGCTCTGGACGCGACACACGGACGGCGTCACCATCACGCAGTGGGACTACCCCCAGTGCGAGTCGCTCGGCCTGCTCAAGATGGACTTCCTGGGCCTGCGAAACCTCACCATCATGGACGACGCCGTCAAGATGGTGCGGGCGGGCAAGGGCGTCGACCTGGAGATGCTCTCGCTCCCGCTGGACGACCCGAAGACCTTCGAACTGCTCTGCCGCGGTGACACGCTCGGCGTCTTCCAGTTCGACGGCGGACCGATGCGTTCGCTGCTCCGCCAGATGCAGCCCGACAACTTCGAGGACATTTCCGCCGTCTCGGCCCTCTACCGGCCGGGCCCGATGGGCATGAACTCGCACATCAACTACGCGGAGCGCAAGAACGGCCGCCAGGAGATCACGCCGATCCACCCGGAGCTCGAAGAGCCCCTGAAGGAGACGCTCGGTCTGACCTACGGCCTCATCGTGTACCAGGAGCAGGTGCAGAAGGCCGCGCAGATCATCGCCGGTTACTCCCTGGGTGAAGCCGACATCCTGCGCCGCGTGATGGGCAAGAAGAAGCCCGACGAGCTGGCGAAGAACTTCGTCCTCTTCCAGGAGGGAGCGAAGAAGAACGGCTTCTCGGACGCCGCGATCCAGGCCCTGTGGGACGTCCTGGTCCCCTTCGCCGGATACGCGTTCAACAAGGCGCACTCATCGGCGTACGGCCTCGTCACGTACTGGACCGCCTACCTCAAGGCGAACTACCCCGCCGAGTACATGGCCGCGCTGCTCACCTCGGTGAAGGACGACAAGGACAAGTCGGCCATCTACCTGAACGAGTGCCGGCGCATGGGCATCAAGGTCCTTCCGCCCAACGTGAACGAGTCCGTGCACAACTTCGCCGCCCAGGGCGACGACGTGATCCTCTTCGGCCTCGAGGCGGTCCGTAACGTCGGTACGAACGTGGTCGAGTCGATCGTCCGCTCGCGCAAGGCCAAGGGGAAGTTCGCCTCCTTCCCCGACTACCTCGACAAGGTCGAGGCCGCCGCCTGCAACAAGCGCACCACGGAGTCGCTGATCAAGGCGGGCGCCTTCGACACGATGGGGCACACCCGCAAGGGACTCACCGCGCAGTACGAACCCATGATCGACAACGTGGTGCAGGTCAAGCGCAAGGAAGCGGAGGGGCAGTTCGACCTCTTCGGCGGGATGGGCGACGAGGGCGGCGGCGACGAGCCGGGCTTCGGGCTCGACGTGGAGTTCTCCACCGACGAGTGGGAAAAGACGTATCTGCTCGCCCAGGAGCGGGAGATGCTCGGTCTCTACGTCTCCGACCACCCGCTCTTCGGCCTGGAGCACGTCCTTTCCGACAAGGCCGACGCGGGCATCGGACAGCTCACAGGCGGTGACTACTCGGACGGCTCGATCGTCACCATCGGCGGCATCATCTCCGGCCTCCAGCGCAAGATGACCAAGCAGGGCAACGCCTGGGCGATCGCGACCGTCGAGGACCTCGCGGGCTCCATCGAGTGCATGTTCTTCCCGGCGACGTATCAGCTGGTGTCGACCCAACTCGTCGAGGACGCCGTGGTGTTCGTCAAGGGCCGTCTCGACAAGCGCGAGGACGTGCCGCGCCTCGTCGCCATGGAGATGCAGGTTCCCGACCTGTCGAACGCGGGCACCAACGCGCCCGTCCTGATCACCATCCCGACGGTGCGGGTGACCCCGCCGATGGTCAGCCGCCTCGGCGAGATCCTCAGCCACCACCGGGGCAACAGCGAGGTGCGGATCAAGCTCCAGGGCGCGCAGAAGACGACGGTGCTGCGGCTCGACCGCCACCGCGTGCAGCCGGATCCCGCCCTTTTCGGTGACCTTAAGGTGCTGCTCGGCGCGTCCTGTCTGGCCGGATAGGTCCAGGCTCGGCCGGGACCCGGTCCAGACCTCACGAAAGGGGCGCACCCGGAATTCCGGGTGCGCCCCTTCACGCATATACGCCTGCGTGCGCGTCAGTTGTGGCCGAAACGACGCTGATGCTTGCGGGCGACCTCGGCCGGGCTGCCCTGCGACTGAACCGCGGACTGAACCCGCTGCTCGGCCTGCTCCGCAGACGACTTGGCCTGCTCCTGCGCCTGCTCCGCGGCCGAAGCGCGGTTCTGGTCGTCGCCCTGCTTGCGGTTCTTGTTCTTGGCCATAGTGATCTTCCTCCTGAAGGAAATCTGGGGGCCAGGACGCGACCAGATTCACATATGGCGACAAGCTGCGCATTTCAGAGAATTACCGTGCGTAATAAGGCCTGTCGAAGAGTGAAGTCGCGATGCGCCACGCCGAAGATCGAGTTCCGGCCGTTAACCTCCGCAGGGTCGGGCAGACTCGAAGGAAACCCGAACCATTACTTCCAGGGAATCTCCAGGGAAAGAGGGTGGATCGCGTGGACCGCTGCATCGTCCTGGTGGACGCCGGGTATCTGCTGGGTGCCGCCGCGAGTCTCCTCGCGGGCGAGCCGTCCCGGTCCCGGATCACCGTCGATCACACCGCCCTGATCCAGGGCATCCGTGAGCGCGCCGAATCCGACACCGAGCGCCCCCTGCTGCGGATCTACTGGTTCGACGGAGCCCCCGACCGCGTACCGCAGCCCGAGCACCGAAGGCTGCGGGTCATGCCGCGCGTGACGGTCCGGCTCGGCGCGCTGACCCGGAGCGACGGACGGTGGGCCCAGAAGGGCGTCGACGCCGCCATGCACGCCGAGCTGACGGAGCTGGCCCGCAACCGCGCCTGCTCGGACATCGTGCTCATCACCGGCGACGGGGACCTGCTGCCCGGCATGATGGCCGCCAAGGAGCACGGCGTCGCCGTCCACCTGTGGGCCGTACAGGCCGCCGACGGGGACTACAACCAGTCCGAGGACCTGGTGGCCGAGGCCGACGAGCGCCGCGTCCTCGACCGGACCTGGATCACCAAGGCCGTCCGCCCCAAGGAGCTCACCGGCGTCTGCGCGCCCTCTCCCATTCCGCGCCCCGAGATCGCCGCGATCCTCTCCGCGCCCCTGCCGGAGTCCGCGCTCGCGGCCAGCGCCCAGCGGGCCGCCGACGAGGCCGCAGGGGTGCACCACGGCCAGCACAGTGAGCACGGCCAGCACGTCGATGCCGGGACCAACGGCGACAGCGGCGCCCACCACCACATGCCCCCGGGCAAGGGCGTGCCCACCCCCAAGGACCTGGCCGCCCTGCGCGGCCCCGGCACACAGGCCGCACAGCACCCCACCAACGCCACGCTGCGCTGGTCCTCGGACAAGGGGTGGGTCGAGCGCCCCGGCGGCGCCGCGGAGAGCCCGGAGGCCGCCGCACTGCCCACGCTCGCCCAGCTGACGACGGCCGAGCAGCGCTGGGCCGACCGCGAGGAGGACATCACCACCGTCGGCGGCGACCCCTTCGAGGTCGGGCAGGTGTTCGCGCGCCGCTGGATGGCCCGCCTGCCGGAACAGCACAACCTGCAGAAGCTCTCGACGATGTACCCGCGCATCCCGCACCGCGTCGACGGCGAGCTCCTGCGGTACGCGGCCCGCTTCGGCCTGCTCGCCCACAAGGACGACCAGATCGACGAACACGACCGGTACGCGATCAGGGCGGGCTTCTGGCGCGAGATCGACGTCCACACGGCGGTCGAGCACGCGCCGGTGGGCGACCGCTCCGGCGAGTGACCGAACAGGTACGCGGACGAGTGACGGAACACAGGCGCAGATGACTGATACGGGGCGTACGGGGCGCCCCGGGCGTCGCAGTGGGCACCGGACCCCGTACCCTCGTCCTTCGTGAGTACGCGCTCGGCACAGGCAGTCCGACAGGGGCTCCGACAGGGTCACGGCAGTGATGCCGTCTGCGCGGTGCGCGACCTCGTCAAGACATATCCCGCCGTCCGGGGCAGGCGCGGCAGGCCCGCGACCCCCGAGGTGCGCGCCACCGACGGCATCAGCCTGGAGGTCAGGCGCGGCGAGATCTTCGGCCTGCTCGGCCCCAACGGCGCCGGCAAGTCCACCCTCGTACGCCAGCTGACCGGCCTGATGCGGCCCGAAAGCGGGAGCGTCGAGATCCTCGGGCACGACATCCTGCGCCACCCCGAGCGGGCCGCGCGGATCCTCGCGTATCTGGGGCAGGAGTCCACCGCGCTCGACGAGCTGACCGTCTCGCTCGCCGTCGAGACGACCGCGCGGCTGCGCGGCCTCGACGTGCGTGCGGCGCGGGCCGAGCGGGACGGCGTACTCGAAGAGCTCGCCCTCACCCCGCTCGCCTCGCGGCCCCTGAAGAAGCTCTCCGGCGGACAGCGCAGGCTCGCCTGCTTCGCCACCGCCCTGGTGGGGGAGCGGCCGCTGCTCGTCCTCGACGAGCCGACGACCGGCATGGACCCCATCGCGCGGCGCGCGGTCTGGGGCGCCGTCGACCGGCGGCGGGCCGAGCGCGGCACGACGGTGCTGCTCGTCACCCACAACGTCATCGAGGCCGAGACGGTCATGGACCGCGTCGCCGTCCTCGACCACGGCAAGGTCATCGCCTGCGACAGCCCCGTGGGGCTCAAGGAGCAGGTGGCGGGTGAGGTGCGGGTGGAGCTCGTGTGGCGGGAGCGGGCGCCTCTGGATGTCCCCGAGGTCGCCGCGCTGCGCTCGTCCGCCGTGGAGTCCGGGCGGCGGTGGTCCTTGCGGCTCGCCCCCGAGGAGGCGCGGGCCGCTGTCGCGGCGGTTACCGGCGGGGCCGCCTTTGCCTCGCTGGATGACTTCACGTTGGCCACGCCGAGCCTGGAGGACGTGTATCTGGCCCTCGGCGGGAGCGGTACGGGGCTGGTGAAGGCGTGACTTCTGTTGCGGCTCTGTGGGGCCGTTCTCGTGTCGCCGCTTCGCGGCGGAGTTTTCCCGCCCACCCACCCGAGCGCCCCGTATCGAGTCGTGGGCGTAGTGACATGAACATCTGTAGGAGGGGCGTCCGATGAGTGCGGTTCCTTTGGAAGCCGCGGTGCGGACCGACGACCGTGAGCGGCAGGCCGATGCCGCCGCGCCCCTGGGGCCCCGTGCGCGGCTGTTTCCCGCGCTCGCGGCCGTCTACCGGGCGCAGCTGTCCCGGGCGCGGGTCGCGCGGATTCCGCTGCTCTTCGTGGCGACCTTCCAGTCCGTCGGGATCATGATCCTGATGCGGGGCGTCGTCGACGGGGGCGGTGAGGCGCGTGCCGTCGTCGCCGGGTCCTCCGTGCTCGTCGTCGCGTTCGTCGCGCTCAACCTGCTCGCGCAGTACTTCGGGCAGCTGCGGGCCGACGGCGGTCTCGACCACTACGCCACGCTGCCCGTGCCGCCCGCCGCGGTGGTCCTTGGCGCCGCGGCCGCCTACGCCTCGTTCACCGTGCCGGGCACACTCGTCACCGCGGTCGTCGGATGCGGCCTCTTCGGGCTCCCGCTGGGGCATCTGTGGGTGCTCGCCGCGGTGATCCCGCTGGCGGGCGCCGCGCTCGCCGGGCTCGGTGCCGCCCTCGGGCTGCTCGCGCCCAGGCCCGAGCTCGCCACGCTGCTGGGGCAGTTGGGCATGTCGGCGGCGCTGCTCCTCGGGGTCCTTCCGGCCGAGCGGATGCCGGGCTTCCTGCAGTACGCGCGGGACCTGCTGCCCTCGACGTACGGGGTCGAGGCGTTCGCCCGTACCTTCGGGCCGCATCCGGACTGGGCGGTCGTCGCCCTGGATCTCGCGGTCTGCGCGGGGGTCGGCGTCGCCTCGCTCGCGATCGCGACCTGGGCCTACCGCCGTGCGGCTGTGCGGTGACGCGGTCCCTGGGCGGGCCTGGCACCATGTGTGGGTGACTGCACCGCTGACGCCCTCCCAGCCGCCCCACGACCAGCCCTCGCACGACGCCTGGCAGCAAGCCGCTCAGCCGTCCGGGGCCGTTCCCACGTCGGCGCATGAGGAGGACGGTCCTGGTATGAAGACCGAAGTGCGGCAGGCCGCAGTGATCATGGTCGCGATGGCTGTCTGTGGCGTACTGCTCGGGCTCCTGTGGATGTGGCTCGCGCCGCGGGTGCCGTTGATCGCCAACAACGAGGCGGTGTACCTCTACGACACCGAGGGCGAGCAGGCGATCGGGGTCGACGGAACGTTCACTTTGCTCGCCCTTGCCTTCGGCGCGGTGAGTGGTGCCGTGGTGTTCCTGCTGCGTAAGCGGGGCGGGATTCCGCTGGTCGTCGGGTTGACGGCCGGGGGACTTCTGGCGGCCGTGGTCGGCTGGCGCTTCGGGATCTTCCTCGGGCCCGAGACGGATGTCGTCGCCCATGCGAAGTCGGTGGGCAAGGGCGTCGCGTTCGACGCACCCCTCGAACTGAAGGCGAAGGGCGCGCTGCTGGCCTGGCCGGTGGCCGCGCTGCTCGTGCACCTGGGCCTCACCGCGCTCTTCGGGCCGCGGGACCCTGATCCCTACCCCCTGCCCTACGGGGACCCCGACCGGGCCGACGGGGGCCCGGCCGGGAATTGAGGCCGGACGTCAGGCGGGGCGCCTCCCGTGGTTGGCCTTGCCCTTCTTCACCCGCCACTTCCTCTTGCGCGTCTTCTTCGACATGAGGGTGGTACTAGTCGAGCCGGCGGCTCCCGTCGAGGGGCTATTCACGCCCGATCGGGGCCAGTACCGCGCCCGTGAGGCGCGCCAGGTCGCCGGGGGCCAGCTCCACTTCCAGGCCCCTGCGGCCCGCCGAGACACAGATCGTGGCGTGCGACGATGCCGAGTCGTCCAGGACGGTGCGCAGCTTCTTGCGCTGGCCCAGGGGGGAGATGCCGCCCCGTACGTACCCCGTGGTGCGTTCGGCGGCCGCGGGGTCGGCCATCACCGCACGCTTGCCACGGACCGCCGTCGCCAGGGCCTTGAGGTTCAGGGTGCCCGCAACGGGGACCACGGCCACCGTCAGCTCACCGTCGACCTCGGCGACCAGGGTCTTGAAGACCCGGTCCGGGGAGACGCCCATGGCCTGCGCCGCCTCCTCGCCGTAGGAGGGGTGCGCGGGGTCGTGTTCGTACGCGTGGACGGTGTAGTCGGCGCCCGCCGCCGTGAGGGCGACCGTCGCGGGAGTGCCGCCCGCGCCCGACTGCTTCTGCTGTTTCTGCTTCTTGGCCACAGCGCTCGCGCCTTATGTCAGTTACGGCTTGTGTCAGTTGAGACTGGTGGTGCCGCGCGTGAGGTCCGTCGCGGGCAACGACGGCAGATTACGGATGATCGCGGTCTCGGCGCGAAGGACTTTCAGCTCCTCGTGCAGGCGCGACGCCGTGTCCGGCGCCTCCAGGAGCCGCTGCTTCGTGGGGGTGTCGAGGACGGCCGCGGCCGCGACCAGGTACGACACCACCGACGGGTCGTCCGGCAGCTCGGCCCCGGTGGAGAGGGAACGCTCGCGCGCCCCGGCGAGCCGCTTCTGGTAGGCACGGAACGCCCGCAGGACGCCCGCGGCAAGCGCTCCTGCCTCCTCGCCGGGATCCTCGGGCAGCTCCTCGACCTCCGCGGTCAGGTAGGGGCCCGACGCGTCGACCGAGTGCAGGCGTACGCGTGAGGTGCCGGTGGCGAGGACCTCGAAGCCGCCGTCGGCGCGCTCCCTGATCGTCGCCGCGTCCGCCACGCAGCCCACCGCGTGGAAGGCCTTGAGCGGGTCCTCGCCGAAGCCGGCGGTCGGCCCCTGCTCGGGCTGCGCGGTGGGGTCCGGGAGGCCGGGGGCGCTCGGCGCCACCTCGAGGCCGTCACGGATCGCGACGACCGCGAAGAGGCGCTGCTCCTCGTCGGGAGTCTTGAGCAGATCGCGCATCATGGCGCGATAACGCTCCTCGAACACGTTCAGCGGGAGGACGAGCCCCGGGAACAGCACCGAGTTGAGCGGGAAGAGCGGAAGCCGGACGGTGGTCACGAGCCCGAAGCCTAATGGTCCTTTGGGCGCGGACGCCCGCCGCCGGTGCGCAGCGGCGTCCTGGAGGCCACCTCGATGCGCACTCCGTCGCGCAGTTCCAGGAACTGGCCGAGCGGGTCGTCGGACATGCGGTCCCAGGGGAAGGACGTCGCACGGGGCCCGATGAGGCGCAGTTGTTCGAGGGCGTCGCTCCATCGCTCAAGGCGCACGAGGACGTACGTGAGGAGGTTGCGGACCTCCGCGGGCCAGGGGTCCCCGGCCTCGTACTCCGTCGACACGGCGATCCCGAGGTCGGCCGCGGCGTCCAGACGCTCGCGCGGCACGCTCCCCGAGGCGCTGGTGAGATACGCGAAAGCGGCCCGCGCGGGCAGTGCCTGGATCAGCGATCCCGGCAGCGCGTCCCGCGCGGCGTGCTCGGCGAAGTCGAAGCACTGGCGGTGCGAGCCGTACCAGTCGGCCGACAGGTACTGGAGTGCCGACGCGTGGCAGCCGTAGTGGTGCGACGAGCGGTGCACCGCCTCGGCCCGGAGCGCGTCGAAGACCGATTGCGGGGCATGGGTGCCGCGCGCGTGGTCCAGGGCGATCCGCCACGGCACGGGGTCGCGCGGGTCCGCCTCGGCGGCTGCGGTGATCAGGGGCGCCGTCTGGCGGAGCAGTTCGGCGCGGGCGGGCGACTCCCAGCCGCGGACGACCGCGAGCTCGGCCTTGACGAGCAGTGCGTCCGGGTCGTGCGGCGCGGCGGACTGCCAGTCGTCGAACCACTCGGAGCGGGAGCGGGCGAAGGTGGCGAGGCGTGTCGTGTAGCGGTCGCGGTTCTCCCACTCGTTGCCCTCGCGGGTCATGGCGAGCAGCTTGGCCGCGGGGTCGTAGTCGCCCCGGCCCGCGGCGACGAGCGCGGGGCCGAGCCGGTCGTCGGGCGCGTCGAGGAGCACCTCGTCGTCGGGGGTGAGACCGGTGGCCAGGAGCGGGGTGTGCCTGACCATGCGTGCGGTGTGGATCAGGGCGCGCAGGAATGCCATCGTGTGAATATTGAAAGCCGCAGGTCGGAGCAGTGCCAGGGGGCGGCCGGTGAAGCTTTCGTATCAGTCGTCAGGTTGCCTGGCACATGGTCAAGGGCAGGTAAAATCTCTGCTCCCGGCGGCCTCTGTGCCCCCCTCCAGTTCCTCCGCTCAGTTCCTCCGCAGCAGCCTCGTCGCCCCCGCCGCGACCGTCGTCGCGAGCACCCAGCCGAGCAGGATGAGGATCGCCGCGAACCACTGCCAGCCGCCGCGCAGCTGCCAGTAACTGTCCTGGCCGAGGTTGATGACCGGGAGCAGCAGGTCGAGGGAGAAGAGCGCGGGGTTCCAGTTCGGGTGCTCGCCCGGCTTGATCGCCGGATGGTCGGAGTGCGAGAAGGCCACCGCGCTCACCGCCCAGAGCACCGCCATCCACAGGGCGGCCCGTCCCGGCCGGTAGCCGTAGGCCACCGTCCAGTCCTGCGCGAAGCCCCAGAGCTTGGCAGCGAGAGGCAGGGTCTCGCGGCGTCGGCGCTGCTTGGCGAGCAGGACCTCACGGGCGTCGGCGTCCTCACCGCCGTTGCGCAGGACGGCGGCCAGCTTCTCGTACGGCTCGGGGTTGTACTCGGCGGTCGCCGCGGCCACCCAGGCCAGCCGCCGGGAGAGCGGGAAACTGCCCTGCGGGACGAGGTTCTCGTAGCTGAAGCCGCCCATCTGGAGGCCGCCGGGGCCCGGCCAGCTGGTCGACTTGTCGATGAGGTTGACGACCTTCATGCCGGACAGGATGATCTTGCCGCGCTGCGGGGCCTCGCCGAGGAAGCGCAGCTCGGGGGTCTGGACGCGGCGCAGCGACACCTCCTGGTCGTTCTCCAGGACGAAACGCGCCTGGGCCAGGTCGACGGCGTCCCCGAAGCGCCCGTCGTCGAGCCGTATCCCGCCCTGACACTCGAAGCGCTGGACGCGGGTGCCGCGCGGGGGCGTCGTACCGCTGGTCATGGGGGGATCGCCGAGTGCGGCGGGCGTCATGTAGAGCGTGCGTTCCACGGTCATCTGCGGGGCGTTCAGCGCCCGCTGGCCGTACGGATTGGCGAGCTTGCTGCCGCGCAGGCTGAAGGAGACGCCGACCTTCGCGCCGCGCAGGCTCAGCTGGCCGTGCGACTCCATCATCTCGGCCTGCAGGTCCTGACCGACCGAGAGCCCGTCGCCCATGATCGAGTTGCCGCGCCGGTCGCGGTAGATCACGGCCTGGTTGATGAGCAGGTCGGTGCCGATCTGGGCGTCCGTGAGCCGCATGCCGTTGTGGATCCGGCAGCGCGGCAGATGCAGATCGCCCTCCGTGTGCACGCGGGCCGCCTCCACGCGCGGGATCGAGCAGTTGACCAGACGCAGCGTGGTGAACTTGGCCTCGGGGACGAGTACTTCCTTCTCGAAGCGGCAGTGCTTCAGCTCGGCGTAGGGCAGAACCTCGCCGCCCGCCAGGTCGAGCACGTCCGTGATCTGCAGACCCGAGAGCTTCAGCGACGAGACCCGGCCCGAGAGCGCGGGCGGCCCTTCGAGGAGCAGCCAGCACACGATGCGCGCGCGCACGCTGCGTTCCGGACCCCAGGGGTGGCCGCCGTGCGGATCGTCCGCCATCGCGTCCCCCGACCTGAGGTCATAGACGCTGCCGTTGCGGAAGGCCTGCCACATGCCGATCTCGGCGGCGGTCAGTCCGTCCGGCGGATCACCGATGCCGGTGTCGTCGACCACTGCTGTTGTCCTCCCCGTACCCGTACTGCGATCCCGTACTGAATTCCGTACTGCGATGCGCCCTGGTCTCGTACACCTGTTTCATGCCCGTTCCGTGACGGGCTGAACGCTAGTGGTGAACGAGGTCTTCCGGGATCTATATCAGCCAGTGATACGGGCGTCCGGACCGGAATCGGGGTCTGAGAGAATTGGTCACGTGATCTCCCGAATCGATCTGCGCGGCGACGCCCTCCCCGAGGGTCCCGCCCTGCGCACCCTGCTGCCCCGTGCCGACTTCGACGTCGCGGCCGCCCTCGAGAAGGTGCGGCCCATCTGCGAGGACGTGCATCATCGTGGCGACGCGGCGCTGATCGAATACGCGGAGAAGTTCGACGGAGTACGCCTGACGCAGGTCCGTGTCCCGGCGACCGCCATCGCCGAAGCCCTGACCGGCCTCGACCCCGTCGTGCGCGAGGCGCTCGAGGAGTCGATCCGCCGCGCCCGCATCGTCCACCGCGAGCAGCGCCGCTCCCCGCACACCACCCAGGTCGTGCCCGGCGGCTCGGTCACCGAGAAGTGGGTGCCGGTCGAGCGCGTGGGGCTCTACGCACCGGGCGGACGCTCTGTCTACCCGTCCTCCGTGATCATGAACGCGGTCCCGGCACAGGAGGCGGGTGTCGAGTCGATGGCGCTCGCGTCCCCGCCGCAGAAGGACTTCGACGGGCTCCCGCACCCCACGATCCTTGCAGCCTGCGCCCTCCTCGGCATCGACGAGGTGTACGCGGTCGGCGGCGCCCAGGCCGTCGCGATGTTCGCGTACGGCACCGAGACCTGCGCCCCGGCCAACATGGTCACCGGGCCCGGCAACATCTGGGTCGCGGCCGCCAAGCGCTACTTCACGGGCCGCATCGGCATCGACACCGAAGCGGGCCCGACCGAGATCGCGGTCCTCGCCGACGACACGGCCGACGCCGTGCACGTCGCGTCCGACCTGATCAGCCAGGCCGAGCACGACCCGCTCGCCGCCGCCGTCCTCGTCACCGACTCCCTGGCCCTGGCCGACGCGGTGGCCAAGGAGCTGGAGCCGCAGGTCGCGGCGACCAAGCACGTCGAGGACCGGATCGCTCCCGCCCTCGCGGGCAGGCAGTCCGCGATCGTCCTGGTCGACGGTCTGGAGGAGGGCCTGCGCGTCGTCGACGCGTACGGCGCCGAGCACCTGGAGATCCAGACCGCGGACGCCGCGGCCGTCGCGGACCGGGTGAAGAACGCGGGTGCGATCTTCGTCGGCCCGTGGGCCCCCGTCTCGCTCGGCGACTACTGCGCGGGCTCCAACCACGTGCTGCCGACCGGCGGTTGCGCCTGCCACTCCTCGGGGCTCAGCGTTCAGTCGTTCCTGCGCGGCATCCACATCGTCGACTACACCCGCGACGCGCTCGCCGAAGTCGCCCACCACGTGGTGACGCTCGCAGAGGCCGAGGACCTGCCCGCGCACGGCGCGGCGGTCAAGGCCCGCTTCGGATGGAAGGTGCCTCAGACCAAGTGACGAACAACGCCCCCCTGTCCCCCTGGGACGAACTCCCCATCCGCGACGAACTGCGCGGCAAGTCTCCTTACGGCGCCCCTCAGCTCGACGTTCCCGTACGCCTGAACACCAACGAGAACCCCTACCCGCTCCCCGAGCCGCTCGTCGAGCGCATCGCCGAGCGCGTCCGCGAGGCGGCCCGCGACCTCAACCGCTACCCCGACCGGGACGCGGTCGAGCTGCGCACAGAGCTCGCGCGCTACCTCACGAACACCGGCGGCCACGAAGTCGGTCCCGCCAATGTCTGGGCGGCCAACGGCTCGAACGAAGTCATCCAGCAGCTCCTGCAGACCTTCGGCGGGCCAGGACGCACCGCCATCGGCTTCGAGCCCTCGTACTCGATGCACGGCCTCATCGCGCGCGGCACCGGCACGGGCTGGATCTCGGGCCCCCGCGGCGAGGGCTTCACCATCGATGCCGACGCGGCGGCGCGGACCATCGCCGAGAACCAGCCGGACGTCGTCTTCATCACCACGCCCAACAACCCGACGGGCAACGCCGTATCGGCCGACACGGTGATCGCGCTCTACGAAGCCGCGCAGGCCGCGAAGCCCTCGATGGTCGTGGTCGACGAGGCGTACGTCGAGTTCAGCCACGGCGAATCGCTTCTCCCGCTGCTCGCGGGGCGGCCGAACCTCGTCGTATCGCGCACGATGTCGAAGGCCTTCGGTGCGGCCGGGCTCCGCCTCGGCTACCTCGCCGCCGACCCGGCGGTCGTGGACGCCGTACAGCTCGTACGCCTGCCGTACCACCTGTCGGCGATCACGCAGGCCACCGCGCTCGCCGCCCTTGAGCACACCGACACGCTCCTGAAGTACGTCGAGCAGCTGAAGGGCGAGCGCGACCGCCTGGTGAGCGAGCTGCGTGCGATCGGCTACGAAGTGACCGATTCCGACGCCAACTTCGTACAGTTCGGGCGATTCGAAGACTCCCACACGGTCTGGCAGCGGATCCTCGACCGGGGCGTCCTGGTCCGGGACAACGGAGTACCGGGATGGCTGCGGGTCAGCGCAGGAACCCCGGAAGAGAACGACGCGTTCCTCGATGCGGTACGCGAACTCAAGAAGGAGCAGCAGGCATGAGCCGCGTTGGACGGGTCGAACGGACCACCAAGGAGACGTCGGTCCTCGTCGAGATCGATCTCGACGGCACGGGCGAGGTGGCGGTATCAACAGGGGTCGGCTTCTACGACCACATGCTCGACCAGCTCGGCCGCCACGGCCTCTTCGACCTCACGGTCAAGACTGAGGGCGACCTGCACATCGACACGCACCACACCATCGAGGACACCGCCCTCGCCCTGGGCGCCGCCTTCAAGCAGGCGCTCGGCGACAAGGTCGGCATCTACCGCTTCGGCAACTGCACGGTCCCGCTCGACGAGTCGCTCGCCCAGGTGACCGTCGACCTGAGCGGCCGCCCGTACCTCGTGCACACCGAGCCCGAGACCATGGCGCCGATGATCGGCACGTACGACACGACGATGACCCGGCACATCCTGGAGTCCTTCGTCGCGCAGGCCCAGATCGCCCTGCACGTCCACGTGCCCTACGGCCGCAACGCCCACCACATCGTGGAGTGCCAGTTCAAGGCCCTCGCCCGCGCCCTGCGCTACGCCTCCGAGCACGACCCGCGCGCCGCCGGGATTCTCCCCTCCACGAAGGGCGCGCTGTAAAGCCATGACCGGTCTCAACACCATCCTCATCGTCGTGGGTCTCTTCCTGATCGGCGGCATCATCTCCTTCGTCAAGCAGGGGATGCCCAAGAGCCTGATCACGCTGCTCTCCATCGGCGCGGCCATGTGCATCGTCGCGGGCGTCATGCGGCTCGACTACTGGAACTGAGGGGACGCAGCCGAGATGAGCACTCCCCAGAAGAAGGTCGTCGTCTTCGACTACGGCTTCGGGAACGTCCGTTCCGCCGAGCGCGCCCTCGCGCGCGCGGGCGCGGAGGTCGAGATCACCCGTGACTACGACAAGGCCATGAACGCCGAAGGCCTCCTCGTCCCCGGCGTCGGCGCCTTCGCCGCCTGCATGCAGGGGCTCAAGGAGGCGCGCGGCGACTGGATCGTGGGCCGCAGGCTCGCGGGCGGCCGTCCCGTGATGGGCATCTGCGTCGGCATGCAGATCCTCTTCGCGCGCGGCATCGAGCACGACGTGGAGGCCGAGGGCCTCGACGAGTGGCCCGGCACCGTCGAGCCGCTGAAGGCCGACATCGTCCCGCACATGGGCTGGAACACGGTCGCGGCGCCCGAAAGCTCCCAGCTGTTCGCGGGCCTCGACGCCGAATCCCGCTACTACTTCGTGCACTCGTACGCCGTGCAGCACTGGGACTTCGAGGCGGGCAACCCCGCTTTCCGCGCGCCCAAGGTCGCCTGGACCACGCACGGCGAGCCCTTCGTGGCCGCCGTCGAGAACGGCGCGCTGTGGGCCACGCAGTTCCACCCCGAGAAGTCCGGCGACGCCGGCGCCCAGCTCCTCACCAACTGGATCGGAACCCTCTAGCGATGTCAGGGATTTCTGTGAGCAAGCTCGAACTCCTCCCCGCCGTCGACGTCCGTGACGGCCAGGCCGTACGTCTCGTCCACGGTGAGTCCGGATCGGAGACCTCCTACGGCTCCCCGCTGGAGGCCGCCCTCTCCTGGCAGCGGTCGGGCGCCGAGTGGCTGCACCTGGTCGACCTGGACGCCGCGTTCGGCACCGGCGACAACCGCGCCCTGATCGCCGAGGTCGCGGACGCCATGGACATCAAGGTCGAGCTGTCCGGCGGCATCCGCGACGACGACACGCTCGCCGCGGCCCTCGCCACCGGCTGCACCCGCGTGAACCTCGGCACCGCAGCGCTGGAGACCCCGGAGTGGGTCGCCAAGATCATCGCCGAGCACGGCGACAAGATCGCGGTCGGCCTCGACGTCCGCGGCACGACCCTGCGCGGCCGCGGCTGGACCCGCGACGGCGGCGACCTCTACGAGACCCTGGCGCGCCTCGACTCCGAGGGCTGCGCCCGCTATGTCGTCACCGACATCGCCAAGGACGGCACGCTGCAGGGCCCGAACCTGGAGCTCCTGCGCAATGTCTGCGCGGCCACGGACCGCCCGGTGGTCGCATCTGGCGGCGTCTCGTCCCTGGACGACCTGCGTGCGATCTCCGAGCTCGTCCCGCAGGGCGTCGAGGGCGCGATCGTCGGCAAGGCGCTGTACGCGAAGGCCTTCACGCTCGAAGAGGCCCTCGCAGCGGTGGCGTCATGAGTGACATCGTCCGCAGGGTCGGCTCGGGCGGACCGTGGGAGGAGGCCATCGGCTACTCCCGCGCCGTCGAGCTGCCCAACGGCCTCGTCCTGGTGTCGGGCTGCACGTCGGTGGTGAACGGCGTCATAGATGCCGGCACCCCCTACGACCAGGCGATCAACGCCTTCAACACCGCCGTCGAGGCGCTGAAGCAGCTGGGCCTCGGCCGCGAGGACGTCGTACGCACCCGCATGTATCTCACCCACGCGCGGGACGTGGAGGACGTCGGCCGGGCCCACAAGGAGCTCTTCGACGACGTCCGCCCCGCCGCGTCGATGCTGATCGTCTCCGGCTTCATCGACCCGAGCCTGGTCGTCGAGGTCGAGGTGGAGGCGTACCGGGGAGCCCGGGGAGCCCAGGAATCCCAGGAAGCCCGGGGAGCTGAGACGTCATGACCCTCGCGGTACGCGTGATCCCCTGCCTGGACGTGGACAACGGCCGGGTCGTCAAGGGCGTCAACTTCCAGAACCTGCGCGACGCGGGCGACCCCGTCGAGATGGCCAAGGTGTACGACGCCGAGGGCGCCGACGAGCTCACCTTCCTGGACATCACCGCGTCATCCGGCAACCGCGAGACGACGTACGACGTGGTCCGCCGCACCGCCGAGCAGGTCTTCATCCCGCTCACGGTGGGCGGCGGCGTCCGCACCGCCGACGACGTCGACAAGCTGCTTCGCGCCGGCGCCGACAAGGTGGGCGTGAACACGGCCGCCATCGCACGGCCTGAGCTGATCCGCGAGATCGCGGAGCGGTTCGGGCGGCAGGTGCTCGTGCTCTCGGTCGACGCGAGGCGCACTCCTTCCGGGGGCTTCGAGGTGACGACCCACGGCGGCCGCAAGTCCGCCGGGATCGACGCCGTCGAATGGGCGCACCGGGCCGCCGAGTTGGGCGCGGGCGAGATCCTGCTCAACTCGATGGACGCGGACGGCACGAAGGACGGCTACGACATCGAGATGATCGCGGCGGTACGCCGTCACGTCACCGTCCCGGTCATCGCGTCCGGCGGCGCGGGCCGCCTCGACCACTTCCCGCCCGCGATCGCGGCGGGCGCGGACGCGGTGCTCGCCGCGTCGGTCTTCCACTTCGGGGATCTGCGGATCGGCGAGGTCAAGGACACGCTGCGGGAGGCGGGGCACCCCGTACGCTGAGCGGTTCTTGCGCCTGAGCCCTGGTCACCGGGTGGCCAGGGCTCCCTGCTCGAGAGATAGGAAGCGAAACTTGCGCAATTTATATTGCGCAAGTTTTCTTTCGTATCTACGGTGACGGTATGGAGAATCCCCGCCGCATCACCGACCTCGGCACGCTCAAGGCATTGGGGCACCCGCTGCGTCTGAAGGTCTACGGCACGCTGCGGGTCTCGGGCCCGTCAACCGCGTCGCAGCTCGCCTCGCAGGTCGACGAGGCGGTCTCGCTCGTCAGTTACCACCTGCGCAAGCTCGCCGAGCACGGCCTCATCGAGGAGGCCGAGGTGCAGAGCGAGGACGCGCGGGAGCGGTGGTGGCAGGCGGCGCAGGAGAACTTGAGTTTCCGGCACGAGGACTTCAAGGACACGCCGGAGGGGGCGGCCACGCATGCGGCCGTCCTCCGCAGCCTGATCGCGCACCGCAGGGAGCAGTACGAGACCTACCTGGACCAGCAGGAGGCCTGGGGCGCCGAGTGGCGCAAGGCGGCGGACCAGTCGGACTTCCTCGCCCGTCTGAACCCCGCCGAACTCACCCGGCTCAACGCCGAGATCCACGCCCTGATCAGGACGTACGAGGAGCAGGGCAAGGCCGCTGAGGCGGCGGGCGACACCGAGGGGCGCGAGACCGTCGCGCTGCATCTGGCCAGTTTTCCGTTCCGGATCTGAGAGGCCTGCCCCACGTGACCACCACCGGCATACGCACGGTTTCTGTCGCCGCCTCCGAGAGGCCTGCGCACCGGGACGGCAATGTCCTGCGCTGGCTGAGCGCCTACACGGCGTCGATGGTCGGCGACAGCGTCTACTTCGTGGCGCTCTCCTGGGCCGCCACCCGCAGCGGCAGCCCCGCGCAGGCCGGTCTCGTCCTGGCCGTCGGCTCGCTGCCACGTGCCGCGCTCATGCTCGGCGGAGGGGTGATCGCCGACCGGTTCGGGCCCCGCCGGGTGGTCATCGGGAGCGACGCGGTGCGCTGCGCGGTGATCCTCGCCGTCGCCGTGCTGCTCCTGGTGACCACTCCCGGGATCTGGCTCCTGGTCCTCGTCGCCCTGGTCTTCGGTGCCGTCGACGCGCTGTTCCTGCCGAGCGTCGGCGCCCTGCCGCCGCGCATCACCACGCCGGGGCAGCTCGGCCGGGTGCAGGGCATGCGGGGGTTCGCGCAGCGGGTCGCCACGGTCGCCGCCGCACCGTTGGGCGGCCTCGCGGTGGCGGTGGGCGGGCCCGCGGCCGGGTTCGCAGTGGCAGGGGTGCTCTTCGCGGGCTCACTGGTGCTGCTGATGGCGGTACACGTACAGGAGCTCGCGCCGGACGAGAAGGCGGGGACGGACGACAGCGCCTGGCGCCAGCTCGTGGACGGCCTGGCGTACATCCGCGGGCACCGGGTGCTCGCCCCGCTGCTCCTGGTGGCCGCGGTGATGGAGCTGGGCTTTGCCGGACCCGCCAATATCGGCGTCGTGCTGCTCGCCGACCAGCGGGGCTGGGGAGCCGCCGGTATGGCGTGGATCGTGGGGGGCTTCGGGGTCGGCGCCGGGGCCGCGGCGCTGCTCCTCGCCGTGCGGGGGCGCATAGGGCGGGCGGGAGCCGTCCAGTCCTGGGGAGTGGTGGCGGGCTCCATCGCGCTGGGCGCGATCGCCTTCGCCCCCTCGGTCGGTGCCGCGGCGGCCGCCGGGCTCTGCGTCGGCCTGTGCACCGGCCTTGGCGGCGCGCTGATCGGCGCCCTGCTGCAGACGGTCACCGAGCCCGCCTACCTGGGCCGCGTCACCTCCGTGGCGACGCTCTTCACAGTGGGCATCGCCCCCATCGCGTACCCCGTCGTCGGCGCGGCGATCGGCGCCTGGGGCGCCGAGCCGGTGTTCGCCGTCAGCGCGGCGGTCAGCGCGGCGGGCGGGGTGCTCGGTCTCTGCTCCAGTGCCCTGCGCCGCGCCGAACTCCCGAGCTGAGGCGGGCTACCCCGCGGACCCGGACCCGGCCTCCATCAGCTGCACCAGATTCCCCACCGTGTCGTCGAGCACCGCGGTGATCACAGGACCCTGCTCCTCGGGCCCCTGGGTGAAACGGACTCCGAGGCCGACGAGCCGCTCGTGCTCGGCGCGTACGTCGTCGACCCCGAAGACGATGCACGGGATCCCCGCCTCGTGAAGCGCCTTGCGGTAGGGCTCCGCGATGGGGCCCTCGCCCGGCTCGAGGAGCAGCTCCACATCGCCCTGACCGCCCGCCGCCCCGACGGTGACGAAGACCTGGCCCGCCACCATGTCGACGTGGTGCCGGGTCTCGAAGCCGAGTACGTCCGTGTAGAAGGCGTGGGCTCTGGCCACGTCGTCGACGTACACGCCGGTCATGGCGATTTTGATCATCAGAAGCCCAGTTGCTTCGTCTCGTGCAGCCGGGCGATCGCGTCCTTGTCGCCGTCCAGTTCGACGTTGGCCGCGTCCTGCCGCCCGTGCGCGAACAGAAGCAGCTCGGAGGGCTCTCCGGTCACCGTCACCACGGGGGTGCCGCGGTGCGCCACCGCCGTCTGACCGTCGGGGCGCCGCAGGACCACGCCCACCGGCGCCTTGCGGCCCACCAGGCGGGCCATCCGCTCCAGGCGGGACCACAGGGCGTCCGAGAAGACCGGGTCGAGCTCACGCGGCGTCCAGTCGGGCTGGGCGCGGCGCACGTCCTCGGTGTGGATGTAGAACTCGACGGCGTTCGACGCCTCGTCGATCTGCTTGAGGGAGAAGGGCGAGAAGCGCGGCGGCCCCGTCCTGATCAGCTGGATCAGTTCCTCGTACGGCTTCGCGGCGAACTCGGCCTGCACACGCTCCAGGCGCGAGGCCAGCTGCTTGATCAGCAGCCCGCCCGCGGCGTCCGCGCGGCGCTCGCGGACCACCACATGGGCCGCGAGATCACGGGTGTTCCAGCCCTCGCAGAGGGTGGGGGCATCAGGGCCCTGCGCCTCCAACAGATCGGCGAGGAGAAGTCGTTCACGCTTGGCATGGGTCGACATACGGTCCAGCCTACGACTCGGCACCCGGCCCGCCCAGTGGACATGGCCCGGCCGAGTTCCCGAGGCGCGGCACAATGGGCTCATGACCGCCACGCCCCCGCCCAGTAGCCTCGACCCCGAGATCGCCGCCCGCATCAAGCGCGGCGCGGACGGACTCGTCCCCGCCATCGCCCAGCAGTACGACACCGGAGAGGTGCTCATGCTGGGCTGGATGGACGACGAGGCGCTGCACCGCACGCTCACCACGGGGCGCTGTACCTACTGGTCGCGCAGCCGCCAGGAGTACTGGGTCAAGGGCGACACGTCCGGGCACTTCCAGTACGTGAAGTCCGTCGCCCTGGACTGCGACGCGGACACCGTCCTGGTCCAGGTCGACCAGATCGGTGCCGCCTGTCACACGGGCACGCGCACGTGCTTCGACGCCGATTCCCTGCCGGTCACGTTCACGGGCACAGGAGTTACCGGCACAGGAGTCACCGGCACCGGAGAGTGATCGTCTCGCCGTCCCGCAGCACGATGCGGGACGGATCACCGGCCCGGGGGCTCCCGCCGACAGCGGCCCCGCACCTCTCCCGTACGCCGCTCACGCCCCACTCGGTCATGAACTGACCCAGGGTGAAGTCCCGCCACCGCTCCGACTCCACATGCAGGGTGCCGGTGGTGTCGTGCGTGTGCAGCGGGCTGTAGCGGGGCTTGGGGCCCGAGCGGTCGATGCCGATGTCCGCGGGGACCGTGACGGGACGGCCGCCGGAGTACACCTTCAAGGTGGTGTGGATGTGCATGTCCATCGCCTCGGAGTCGAGCATCTGAAGACCCGCGGCCCGGACCCTCTCGGGTACGTCCTTGGGGGCGGGCCACACCACCGGGTCGGGGGCGGCGGCCGCGAACGCGGTCGAGGCGAGGAGGAGGACAAGGACAGGCAGCGTACGGCGGTTGGTCATCGTCCAGTTGTAGCGGTCGGCGTTTCGCCTTTCGGTCCGCAACACCGTCCGCCACCCGCACGGCCGTAAGCTCCTCCCATGGATGTCGAGACCTTCCGCAAGCTCGCGAGCGACCGCCGAGTGATCCCCGTCAGCCGCAAGCTCCTCGCGGACGGCGACACTCCCGTCGGGCTCTACCGCAAGCTCGCCGCAGAGCGGCCCGGCACGTTCCTCCTGGAGTCCGCCGAGAACGGCCGATCGTGGTCCCGTTACTCCTTCGTCGGCGTCCGCAGCGCGGCCACCCTCACCACCCGCGACGGCGAGGCCCACTGGCTGGGCACCCCGCCCGTCGGCGTCCCCACCTCAGGCGACCCGCTCGACGCCCTGCGCGCCACCGTCGAGGCCCTGCACACGCCGCGCGACCTGGCGTCCGGGATGCCGCCCTTCACGGGCGGGATGGTCGGCTACCTCGGCTACGACATCGTGCGGCGCCTGGAGAAGATCGGCCCCGGCGAGCGGGACGATCTCCAGCTGCCCGAGCTGACCATGCTGCTCACCAGCGATCTGGCCGTCCTCGACCACTGGGACGGCTCCGTGCTCCTGATCGCCAACGCGATCAACCACAACGACCTGGGGACAGGTGTCGACGAGGCGTACGCCGACGCGGTCGCCCGCCTCGACGCCATGGAGGCCGACCTGTCGCGGTCCGTCTCCCAGCTCCCGGCCGCGCTTCCGCCGTCCGAGCTGCCGGAGTACACGCAGCTGTGGGGCGGCGAGCAGTACCAAGAGGTCGTGGAGGACATCAAGGAGCGCATCCGCGCGGGCGAGGCCTTCCAGGTCGTCCCCTCGCAGCGCTTCGAAACGCCCTGTGAAGCCAGCGCCCTTGACGTCTACCGCGTGCTGCGGGCCACCAATCCGTCGCCGTACATGTACCTCCTGCGCTTCGACGGGTTCGACGTCGTCGGGTCGTCGCCCGAGGCCCTCGTCAAGGTCGAGGACGGGCGCGCCATGGTGCACCCCATCGCGGGCACCAGACCGCGCGGCGCGACCCCGCAGGAGGATCAGTCGCTCGCCGACGAGCTGCTCGCCGACCCCAAGGAGCGGGCGGAGCACCTGATGCTGGTCGACCTCGGCCGCAACGACCTGGGGCGCGTCTGCGAACCCGGCTCGGTCGAAGTCGTCGACTTCATGTCCGTCGAGCGCTACTCCCACGTCATGCACATCGTGTCGACGGTCACCGGCCAGGTCGCCGAGGGACACACCGCCTTCGACGTCCTCACCGCCTGCTTCCCCGCGGGCACCCTCTCCGGCGCCCCCAAGCCCCGCGCGATGCAGATCATCGACGAGCTCGAACCCTCCCGGCGCGGTCTGTACGGAGGCTGTGTCGGATATCTCGACTTCGCGGGCGACTCCGACACCGCCATCGCCATCCGCACCGCGCTGCTGCGGGGCGGCACGGCGTATGTCCAGGCGGGAGCCGGGGTCGTGGCCGACTCCGACCCGGTGGCCGAGGACACCGAGTGCCGCAACAAGGCGGCGGCGGTCCTGCGCGCCGTCCACACGGCGAACCGGCTGCGGCGCCCCGATGGACGTGAGGGATAGTGGAGGGGTGACTTCTGCCGTACCACCGCCCCGCACCCAGGCGGCCGACGCCTCCCAGGCCGACGCCGAGCCCGAGACCAGGGCTCAGCGCAGCGGTCGGCGCAGTATCGCCGTAGCCCTGCTGTTCGGCGCGGTCGGCGCGGCCCTCGCGCTGCTCGCGTCCCGCCAGACCTGGGCCGAAGGCACCGTTTCGGTGGCGGGCGGCGAGCTGCCGCTGAGCGCCACGGGCAGCGATGTCACGGGCGTACCCGCGGCCCTGGCGATAGTGGGGCTCGCCGCGCTCGTCGCCGTCTTCGCCGTCCGCAAGGCCGGGCGGATGCTCGTCTCGCTGCTGCTCGCGCTGAGCGGCGCGGGCACCGTGGCCGCCGCCCTGCTCGCCGCCGACGACAGCAGCGCGCTCGACGAGAAGGCCGCCGAATCCTCCGGCGACGCCGCCGCCACGATCGGTGATCTCAGCCACACGGCCTGGCCGTACGCAGCCGCTGCCGCGGGCGCGCTGATCATGATCGCCGGGCTGCTCGCCCTGACGTACGGCAAGTCCTGGCCCGCGATGTCGGGACGCTACGAACGCGACGGAGCCCCGCGCCCGCGCAAGGCGCCGCCCACGGTGGACCCGGACCGGCCCGAGGACCTGTGGAAGGCCCTCGACCGCGGCGAGGACCCGACGCGGGAGACGTGACCCCGGACTCAGGCCTGCGCGCGCGTGCGGGACAATGGAGCGGTGAGCGTCCGGCTCACCCCCTGCATCACCACCCCATGCATCTCACCACCACGCATACAGCAACGAGGAGCAAGCCATGTCGGGCACCAGCCACGGACACACCCCGGCCGCCTGGACCGGTGTCATCATCGCCGTCATCGGTTTCTGCGTAGCGGGTGCCTTCATGGTGATGGCCAACCCGCTGGGCTTCTGGGCCGGCATGGTCATCATCCTCGGCGGTGGTGTCGTGGGCATGATCATGCGCGCCGCGGGCCTCGGCCAGGCGAAGCGCAAGGCGCAGCCGACGGGACAGCTCGCGCACTCCGAGGGCTGAGTCCTCGACCGACGTACGTGGGAGGCGGTCCCCGGCAGGTGTGCCGGGACCGCCTCCTTCCGCGTTTCCCTGCCGGGCAGAGGCCGCCGCCTGAGGGCACAATGCATCGGGTGAACGCTGAACCCGAGAGCGCGGCACCACCCGTCGGCCCCGCACTGCGGCGCCTCGCCGTGCCCGTCGGCGTGCTCGGCTCGGTGATCGCCGCCTTCGCCTACGTCGCGGCGGTCGACCCGAACGAGCCGGGCCACTACCCCACCTGCCCGCTGCTCCAGCTCACCGGCGTGTTCTGCCCCGGCTGCGGCGGACTGCGCAGCGCCCACGCCTTCATCCACGGCGACTTCACCACGGCACTCGGCGCCAACGCGCTCGCCGTCGTCGGGTACGTCGTCTTCGCGGTCGTCTGGACCCTCTGGGCGGCCCGTGCGGCGCGCGGGCGAGGGCTGCGGATCGATCTTGGTTCCGCGCAGCTGTACGGAATCGGGGTCCTCATCGCCGTCTTCACCCTCGTACGCAATCTGCCGTTCGGGGCATGGCTGCATCCTTGACATAACGAGAAACCGCAGGCCGCAGGGGTGGAGGGTGTCCAGGTCGTGGGACTGGCGTCAACCGGATGCGAGGCCTTCGCCCTCCTGCGGATACCATCGCAGTGACCATCGGAATGCCTGATGAGGCAGCCGAACAGCTTGAGGTTCAAACAGCAGCTTCACCGTCAGGGAAGGGGGCCGCTCGCGTGAGTGTGCTCGACGAGATCATCGACGGAGTCCGTGCCGACCTCGCGGAACGGCAGGCGCGCGTCAGCCTCGACGAGCTCAAGGAGCGCGCGGCGAAGGCTCCTGCGGCCAAGGACGGGGCCGCCGCGCTGCGCGGCGACGGCGTCAAGGTCATCTGCGAGGTCAAGCGATCGAGCCCGTCCAAGGGCGCGCTCGCCGCGATCGCCGACCCGGCAGGACTCGCCGCCGACTACGAGGCGGGCGGCGCCGCCGTCATCTCCGTGCTCACCGAGGAGCGCCGCTTCGGCGGTTCGCTCGCCGACCTGGAGGCCGTCCGGGCCAAGGTCGACATCCCGGTGCTCCGCAAGGACTTCATCGTCACCTCGTACCAGCTGTGGGAGGCACGGGCGTACGGCGCCGACCTCGCCCTCCTCATCGTGGCCGCCCTGGAGCAGCCCGCCCTCGAGTCGCTCATCGAGCGCGCCCATTCGATCGGCCTCACGCCGATCGTCGAGGTGCACGACGAGGACGAGGCCGAGCGGGCCGTGGACGCGGGCGCGCGGGTCATCGGCGTCAACAACCGCGACCTCAAGACCCTGAAGGTCGACCGCTCCACCTTCGAGCGGGTCGCGGCCGAGCTGCCGGACAACGTGGTCAAGATCGCCGAGTCCGGTGTGCGCGGGCCGCACGACCTCATCGCGTTCGCCAATGCGGGCGCCGACGCGGTGCTCGTGGGCGAGTCCCTCGTGACAGGACGCGACCCGAAGGGCGCGGTCTCCGATCTCGTCGCCGCGGGCGCGCACCCGGCCCTTCGCCACGGGCGGAGCTGACCCCTCCCGATGACCGCCTTCGCCCGCCTCGCACCCGGCTGCCGCCCTCGCGGCTGCCGGGCGCCCGCGCGGCGCGTGCATGGGCGCCGGGTGCGGTACGTCATCGGCGATGAGCCGGGTCAGGTGAACGGGATGCGATGGCCGAGCGCCCCGTCCGGGGCGCGGGGAACTGCGCGACCAGCCACGGCGTCGCGTCGGCCGGACGAATCGTCTGCCCTTCACGGCGCGTAGCCGTCCTCACCCCGGTGGGGCTTGCTCGCGCAGTTCCCCGCGCCCCTGGCGGGGTCGATCGCAGCGCAGATCACCCATTCACGCCACGTGAGGTAGAGGCATGCCCAGCGAGTACTTCCATCCCGACCCCGAGGGTCAAATCCCCAGCGCCGAAGGGTACTTCGGCGCGTTCGGCGGCAAGTTCATCCCGGAGGCCCTCGTCGCCGCCGTGGACGAGGTCGCCGTCGAGTACGACAAGGCCAAGAGCGACCCCGAGTTCGCCCGCGAGCTCGACGACCTCATGGTCAACTACACCGGCCGCCCCAGCAGCCTCACCGAAGTGCCCCGGTTCGCCGAGCACGCGGGTGGCGCTCGGGTCTTCCTCAAGCGCGAGGACCTGAACCACACCGGCTCGCACAAGATCAACAATGTGCTCGGCCAGGCCCTGCTCACCAAGCGCATGGGCAAGACCCGCGTCATCGCGGAGACCGGCGCGGGCCAGCACGGCGTCGCCACCGCCACCGCCTGCGCGCTCTTCGGCCTCGAATGCACCATCTACATGGGTGAGATCGACACCGAGCGCCAGGCCCTGAACGTCGCCCGCATGCGCATGCTCGGCGCCGAGGTCATCGCCGTGAAGTCCGGCAGCAGGACCCTGAAGGACGCCATCAACGAGGCGTTCCGCGACTGGGTCGCCAATGTCGACCGCACGCACTACCTCTTCGGGACCGTGGCGGGCCCGCACCCCTTCCCCGCCATGGTGCGCGACTTCCACCGCGTCATCGGGGTGGAGGCACGGCGCCAGATCATCGAGCGCGCGGGCCGTCTCCCCGACGCCGCCGTCGCGTGTGTGGGCGGTGGCTCCAACGCCATCGGCCTCTTCCACGCCTTCATCCCGGACGCCGACGTACGGCTCATCGGATGCGAGCCCGCGGGCCACGGCATCGAGACCGGCGAGCACGCGGCGACGCTGACCGCCGGTGAGCCGGGGATCCTGCACGGCTCACGGTCGTACGTCCTCCAGGACGAGGAAGGGCAGATCACCGAGCCCTACTCGATCTCGGCCGGACTCGACTACCCCGGCATCGGCCCCGAGCACGCCTTCCTCAAGGACAGCGGCCGCGGCGAGTACCGCGCCGTCACCGACGACGCGGCCATGCAGGCCCTGCGCCTCCTGTCCCGCACCGAGGGCATCATCCCGGCCATCGAGAGCGCCCACGCGCTCGCCGGGGCGCTCGACATCGGCAAGGAGCTGGGCAAGGACGGGCTGCTGATCATCAACCTGTCCGGTCGCGGCGACAAGGACATGGACACGGCCGCCCGCTACTTCGGGCTCTACGACACGGACGCCGCCGTCGAGGCGGACGCGGCCGGCACCGGCGCGGAGATCGAGGGGGATGCCAAGTGAGCGGCAACATCCAGCTGTTGGGCGACACCCTCGCCGCGGCCAAGTCAGAGGGCCGGTCCGCCCTCATCGCCTACCTCCCCGCCGGGTTCCCGACGGTGGACGGCGGCATCGCGGCCATCAAGGCCGTCTTCGACGGCGGAGCCGACGTCGTGGAGGTCGGCCTCCCGCACAGCGACCCCGTCCTCGACGGCCCCGTCATCCAGACCGCCGACGACATCGCGCTCAAGGCGGGCCTGAAGATCGCCGACGTGATGCGCACGGTGCGCGAGGCCCACGAGGCGACCGGCAAGCCGGTGCTCGTCATGACGTACTGGAACCCGATCGACCGCTACGGCATCGAGCGCTTCACCGCCGAGCTCGCCGACGCGGGCGGCGCCGGGTGCATCCTGCCCGACCTGCCCGTCCAGGAGTCGGCGACCTGGAGGGAGCACGCCGAGAAGCACGGCCTCGCGACGGTCTTCGTCGTCGCGCCGAGCAGCAAGGACGAGCGGCTCGCCACCATCACGGCGGCCGGCTCGGGCTTCGTCTACGCGGCCTCACTGATGGGCGTCACGGGTACCCGGGCCTCCGTCGGGGAGCAGGCGCAGGAACTGGTGCGGCGCACCAAGGCCACCACCGACCTGCCGGTCTGCGTCGGCCTCGGCGTCTCCAACGCCCGCCAGGCCGCCGAGGTCGCGGGCTTCGCCGACGGCGTGATCGTCGGCTCCGCCTTCGTCCAGCGGATGCTGGACGCGCCGGACGAGGCCGCGGGCCTTGCCGCCGTCCGTGCGCTCGCCGGTGATCTCGCCCAGGGAGTTCGCGGCAACGCGTAACTCGTACGGGTGGACCTGGGACCGGGGAGGCACGCTCGTGCCTCCCCGGTTCGTTGGCGGGGTGTGAGTGAGAAGAACCGTGAGGGAAAGCGCGCGGCCCGCGACCGGCTGGCTGAAGAGCGAGAGCGGCAGAAGTCGCGGGACAAGCAGCGCAGAGTGCTGATCGTGAGCGCCGCCGCAGTGGGCGTGCTCGCGCTCGCCGCCGTGGCCGGTCTGGTCGCTGCCAACTCGGGTGACGACAAGGAGACTTCGAGCCCCTTGTCCGCCCCCAAGGGGGCGAACGGCGAGGATCAGCTCTCGATCCCCGTCGGCAAGGACAGCGCCAAGTCCACCCTCACCATCTGGGAGGACTTCCGCTGCCCCGCCTGCAAGCAGTTCGAGGACACCTATCGCACGACGATCCACGAGCTCGCCGACAAGGGCCAGCTCAAGGTCGAGTATCACCTGGCGACGATCATCGACGGGAACATGGGCGGCAGCGGCTCCCTGCGCGCGGCCAACGCGGCGGCGTGCGCCCAGGACGCCGGGAAGTTCACCGATTACCACGACGTGCTGTTCCAGAACCAGCCCGCCGAGACGGACGACGCGTTCAGCAAGAACAGCAAGCTGATCGAGCTCGCGGGCAAGGTGGACGGCCTCGTCACCGCCCCCTTCAAGAAGTGCGTGGACGACGGCAAGCACGACAGCTGGGCCACCAAGTCGAACAAGGCTTTCCAGGACGCGGGCCTCCAGGGCACGCCGAGCGTGCTGCTCGACGGCAAGAACATCTTCGGTGACCAGAAGAATCCGCTGACCCCGGCGAAGCTGAAGGCGAAGGTGGAGGCGGCGAACAAGGGCTAGCCGCGCCTTCGGGCGGGCCTTGGGCGGGTCCTGTTATGGAGACGTAGCCGGGCTGGTTGCCTAGGGCCCCGCCCGGCACGGTAGCGTCGGACCTGCCATGGACCTTGCCTTCATTCCCAGCCCGTCGCGCGGTGTGGTCGAACTCGGACCCATTCCGTTGCGCGGCTACGCGTTCTGCATCATCATCGGCGTCTTCGTCGCCGTCTGGCTCGGCAACAAGCGGTGGATCGCTCGCGGGGGCCGCCCAGGCACCGTGGCCGACATCTCCGTCTGGGCCGTGCCGTTCGGCCTCGTCGGCGGGCGTCTCTACCACGTGATCACGGACTACCAGCTGTACTTCAGCGAGGGTCGTGACTGGGTGGACGCCTTCAAGATCTGGGAGGGCGGCCTCGGTATCTGGGGCGCGATCGCGTTCGGCGCGGTCGGCGCCTGGATCGGCTGTCGCCGGCGCGGCATTCCGCTGCCCGCCTGGGCCGACGCCCTCGCCCCCGGCATCGCCTTCGCCCAGGCGATCGGCCGCTGGGGCAACTGGTTCAACCAGGAGCTGTACGGCAAGGCCACGGATCTGCCCTGGGCGCTGAAGATCACGTCGGCGGAGGACGGCCGGGTACCCGGCACCTACCACCCGACGTTCCTCTACGAGTCGCTCTGGTGCATCGGCGTCGGCTTCCTGGTCATCTGGGCCGACCGCCGCTTCAAGCTGGGCCACGGACGGGCGTTCGCGCTGTACGTCGCGTCGTACTGCGCGGGCCGCGGCTGGATCGAGTACATGCGGGTCGACGACGCGCACCACGTGCTCGGTCTTCGCCTCAACGTCTGGACCGCCATCGCGGTCTTCGTCCTCGCCGTCGTCTACTTCGTGCTCTCGGCGAAGAAGCGCCCCGGGCGCGAGGAGATCGTCGAGCCCGTGCCCGCCGACGAGGAAGCCTCGGACGGCGAGGACGCGAAGCCGTCCCTGTCCACGTCCGAGTCCAAGTCCAAGTCCACGGACGACGACGCCGATGTGGACGCCGAAGCCGAAGCGTCCAAGGACGCGGAGGATGTGGGCGAGTCCGCCAAGAAGGGCTGACACGCTTTTCGCTCAGTACGTCTGCTTCGTACGTCGATGGGGCCGCCGGATCACTGATCCGGCGGCCCCATCGCTATGGGCGCCGCCGCGCGAGGTCAAGAACCCGCCGCGCGCCCTCCACCACGGCCTTGTCCACGAACGTGCCGTCCGGGAGAGCCAGAGCACCCGCCTCCGTCGTGGCCGCCTTGACGATCTGCTCGGCGTGGTCGATCTCCTCCGGGGTGGGGAGGTAGGCGCGTTCGATGGCGGGGAGCTGGCGCGGGTGGATCGCGGCGCGGCCCAAAAAGCCCAGGGAACGGCCGTGCGCGCAGGACGCCGTCAGGCCCGCGATGTCACGGATGTCGGTGTACACCGACTGCGTGGGCGGTGCCAGGCCCGCGGCCCGTGCGGCCACCACCACGCGCGCACGGGACCAGTCGAGCCCCGCGTCGTCACGTACTCCCAGGTCCGCCCGGAGATCCGCCTCGCCGATGGAGAGCCCGTGCAGGGCCGGGTGCGCGGTGGCGATGGCGAAGGCGTGCTCCAGGCCGACGGCCGATTCGATGAGGGCGTGCAGGGCGGGGGCGCCGCCGTCCGCGGGGGCCGACCGCTCCGCGACGCGGACGACGTCGGCGGGGCAGGTCACCTTGGGCAGGCGAAGCCCGAAGACCCCGGGCAGGTGCGCGATCGCCCGGAGGTCGGCATCGGCCAGGGGCCCGTCCAGGGCGTTCACGCGCACATGGACCGGGACGGCGGGGATCTCGGAGAGGAGCTCGGCCGTCGCCGCTCGCGCGTACTCCTTGCGGTCGGGGCCGACCGCGTCCTCCAGGTCGATGATGACGGCGTCGGCGCCCGCGAGCAGCGCCTTCGCCACGACGGACGGCCGGTCGCCGGGGGCGTAGAGATAGGTGAGAGGCGTCTCCTTCACAGCGCGCCCTCCTCGCGCAGGCCCGCGATCTCCCCGCCCGTCAGGCCCAGTTCGGTCAGGACCGCCTCCGTGTCCGCTCCGTGGGGGCGGCCCGCCCAGCCGATCGAGCCCGGTGTCTCGGAGAGGCGGAAGAGGACGTTCTGCATGCGCAGCGGGCCCAGCTCCGGGTCGTCGACCGTGGTGACGGTGTCCAGAGCCGCGTACTGGGGATCCGTCATGACGTCACGTACGTCCTGGATGGGAGCGACCGCAGCCTCCGCCTTCTCGAAGGCCTCGATCACCTCGTCGCGGGTGTGCAGGGCGATCCAGCCGCCGACCGCTCCGTCGAGCACGTCCGCGTGGGCCGCGCGGTCCGCGCCCGTCGCGAACCACGGCTCGGAGATCAGCTCCGGGCGGCCCACCAGGCGCATCACGCGCTCCGCGATCGACTGGGCGGACGTGGAGACGGCGACCCAACTCCCGTCCGCCGTGCGGTAGGTGTTGCGGGGCGCGTTGTTGGTGGAGCGGTTGCCGGTGCGGGGCTGCACATGGCCGAGCTGGTCGTACCAGAGCGGCTGCGGGCCCAGGACCGTGAGGATCGGCTCGATGATCGCCATGTCCACCACCTGACCCTTGCCCGTCCGGTCGCGGGCCGCGAGCGCCGTCATCACCGCGTACGCCGTCGCGAGCCCCGCGATCGAGTCGGCGAGGCCGAAGGGCGGCAGGGTCGGCGGCCCGTCCGGTTCGCCGGTGATCGCGGCGAAACCGCTCATCGCCTCCGCGAGCGTGCCGAAGCCGGGACGGCGGGAGTACGGGCCGAACTGGCCGAAGCCCGTGACACGGGTCAGGACGAGACGGGGGTTCACCTCGCTCAGCTCCTCCCAGCCCAGGTCCCACTTCTCCAGGGTTCCGGGGCGGAAGTTCTCGACGATCACGTCCGCCGTCGCGGCCAGGCGCAGGAGGGTCTCGCGACCGCCCGGTGCGGAGAGGTCGAGCGTCATCGTGCGCTTGTTGCGGCCGAGCAGCTTCCACCAGAGGCCGACGCCGTCCTTCGAAGGGCCGTGCCCCCGGGACGGGTCGGGCTTGCGCGGGTGCTCGACCTTGATGACCTCCGCGCCGAAGTCGCCGAGCATCGTGGCGGCGAGCGGTCCCGCGAAGAGCGTCGCCAGGTCGAGGACGCGGAGGCCGGTGAGGGGTGCGGTCACGAGGTTGCCCCGTTCGCCTGGGTGTCGATCTCGGCGCGGAACGGCATGGAACCCGACGCCCCTGTTCGCTGTACGGAGAGCGCCGCAGCCGATGCCGCCCAGGCGAGGGCGTCCGGCACGGAACGGCCCTCCGCGAGCGCCACCGCCAGGGTTCCTACGAGTGTGTCGCCCGCGCCGGTCGTGTCCACGGCGGTGACGTGGGGGGCCGCCACAAGGACAGGATCGGCGCCCCGGGCCGCGTACAGGCTGCCGCGCGCGCCGAGCGTGACGACGACTTCGGGGACCTGGGAGAGGAGCGACCGGGCGGCGTCGTGCGCGTCGGTCAGTCCGGTGAGGGTGGCCGCCTCGTGCTCGTTCGGCACCAACAGGTCGATGGAGGCGAGGAGTTCGGGAGGCAGAGGCTGGGCGGGCGCAGGGGTGAGGATGGTGCGCACGCCGTGCCTGCGGGCGGCCTGCGCGGCGGCGAGCACCCCGTCGACGGGGATCTCCAGCTGGAGCAGGAGGGTGTCGGCGGAGGCGATCAGGCCCTCGTCGCCGAGGGCGAGTGCGGTGAGCGTGGCGTTGGCGCCGGGGATGACGACGATCGCGTTGCCGCCCTCGTCGTCGACCACGATGTGCGCGGTGCCGGTGGGCGCGGTGTCGACGGTGCGCAGCAGGTCGGTGTCGACGCCGGAGTGTTCGAGTGCGGCGCGGAGCTGGGTGCCGAAGGCGTCGGTGCCGACCGCGCCGATCATCGACACGGCGTCGGCGCCCGCGCGGGCCGCGGCGACGGCCTGGTTGGCGCCCTTGCCGCCGGGGAGCGTACGGAACTCGCGCCCGGTGACGGTCTCTCCGCGCTGCGGGGCCTTGGCGACGTACGCGACGAGGTCCATGTTCGTGCTGCCGAGCACGGCGATGTGGGTCATGGGTGAGGTCTCTCCTGGGCGAGTTCAGCGGGTTCGGCGAGTTCGGTGGTGAGGTCCGCGAGGGTGTCGAAGCCGGTGCCGTCGAAGCCCGGGACGGAGCTGGCGAGGCGGTTCTTGAGCGGCGACGTCCAGCGTTCGGGCAGCGCGTCCGGGTGGCCCGCGAGCAGCCCCGCGATCGAGCCCGCGGTCGCGCCGTTCGAGTCGGTGTCCCAGCCGCCGGAGACCGCGCGGGTGATGGAGCCGGTGAAGTCGCCGTCGGCGTGGGTGAGGGCGGCGGACAGGAGGGCGGCGTTGGGGATGACGTGGACCCAGTGGTGGTGGCCGTAGACGGCGTGCAGGTCGTCGGCCACTTGGTCGAAGTCCGTTGTCCGGTGGGCCAGTTGGATGCCGTGACGGATCGCGTGGGCCAGGCGTGAGTCCGGCGGTACGACGGTGAGGCCCGTGCGCAGGCAGTGGTGGACGTCTCCGGTGCCTGCCGCCGCCTCGGCGATGGTGGCCGCCGCGAACATCGCGCCGTACACGCCGTTGTCGGTGTGGGTCAGGCACGCGTCGCGCTGCGCGCTGTCGGCTGCCTCCGTGGGGGCGCCGGGGTGGGTCCAGCCGTGGACGTCGGCGCGGATCAGGGCGCCGATCCATTCGCGGAACGGGTTGTGGTGGGTGGCGGTGTGCGGGGGCTCGATGCCGTTGAGGAGGTTGCGGTAGGCGATGCGTTCGGCGGTGAAGGTGCGGGCGGCGGGCAGCTCGTCAAGCCAGAGCTTCGCCACGTCCGTGGTGGTGAAGTCCCTTCCGTGGCGTTGGAGGAGGCGGAGGTTGAGGAGGGGGTAGTTGAGGTCGTCGTCCTCGGGCATGCCGTCGATGTTCTCGGCGAGGGAGGTGGGCGCGGAGCGCTTGTTCCAGGGGTACGCCTCCTTTAGTTCCCGGGGGACGCCCTTTTCCGTGAACCAGGTGGTCAGGGGCCAGTTGCCTGTTGCTTTGGCGAGGCTTCTGATGCCTTCTAGCGGGAGCTTTTCTACCGGTTTGCCCAGTAGGCAGCCTGCGGCTCTGCCTAGCCAGGCGGCGTGTAGGCGGTGGCGTAGGCCGAGTGTGGTTGACGCTGCTGGGTCCGCACCCGGCACTGTTGCGTTGTGCCCACCCGTTCCACCTTGCGGAACGCCTGCCCACAACGCAGGCAGCTGGGACAGTTCGGCCATCAGTTCCTCAGCGAGAGCCCGCAACGCCGGGGGCGGCGGAGTTGGGGACGCGCCCGCCCTGGCAGGGGCCAAGTGGCCGCCCGCTGCCAGCCAGCGGGTCTGGATCGCGCGGGCGTCTTTGCCCTCCTCCTGCGCCTGGCGGAGTTCGTGGCCCACCAGGTCCTCCGGCTGGACCCAGGTGAGGCGGATCATGGGGTGGCCGTCAGGGCCGCGTACGCCGACTCGTGGGCGCGGCGGCGCCGTACGTCGTGGGTGAAGATCTCCTGGGCGACCCCCGCGAGCGTCGTCGCGGGGGCGTGCAGGTCCAGGCGGCTCGCTTCCGCGACCGTCTTCGACCACTCGGGCGGGGCGCCCGAGCCCAGGGCGCCCGCGATCGCGCCGCTCATGGTCGCGATGGAGTCGCAGTCACGGCCGTAGTTGACCGAGCCGAGGACCGTGTGGCGGTAGTCGCCGTCGCCCACCAGGAGCATGCCGAGCGCGACGGGGAGTTCCTCGATGGAGTGCAGGCGGGAGGGGCGGCGGGCGCCGAGCGAGGGGGAGCGGTAGTCGGGGCCGACCGTGTCGAATGGGGTGACCGCGGTGCGCAGCGGGGTCAGCGCCGACTCGAAGTCCTGGTGATGGGCGGCCACTTCGGCCACCGATTCGATCGCGGCCCGCGTCCCGTCCTTCGCGAACGAGAGAGCGGTGTCGATCACCGAGGTCGGCGTCGCGCCCGGTGCGCACGCCGCCGCCACCGCCGCCGCGAAGACCGCGGCCGCCTCACGTCCGTACGACGACTGGTGCGCGCCCGCGATGTCGAGGGCCTCGGCGTACGCACCCTTCGGGTTCGCCGCGTTGACCAGGCCGACCGGTGCCATGTACATCGCCGCACCGCAGTTGACGATGTTCCCGGTGCCTGCCTCGCGCGGGTCGACGTGGCCGTAGTGGAGGCGGGTGACGATCCACTTCTCGGCGAGGAAGAGACGGTGCAGGGGGATGGCCTCCGCCTCCAGTTCCGGGATCCAGCGAGGGGTCGTCATGAGGTCGGGGACCAGGTGGTCGGCGACCGCGTAGGCGTCCAGGTGGTCGCGGACGGACGCGTACACGCGGATGAGCGCGTGCGTCATCAAGGTGTCGTCGGTGACGTGTCCGTCGCCCTTGTGGTACGGCGCGATGGGGCGGGCGGTGCGCCATTGGTCGCCGTTCCAGGGACCGACGATGCCGTGTACGCGACCGCCGTGCCGTTCGACGATCTGCTCGGGGGAGTAGCCCTCGACAGGGCCGCCGATGGCGTCACCGACGGCTGCTCCGACCAGGCAGGCGGTGATGCGTTCAGGGAGATCCGGTCCCGTTGGTTCCATTGATGGCGTCATGCCGGGATTGTCCTCCCGGAGCGGTCAGTTCCGTGGCTGCCAGGTGCCCGGCGAGTTCCACCAGGTCGGTGCCCGCGAGACGGGGGAGCGCACAGCCGGAGAGGATGCGGCAGGCGTCGCGCCAGGCTTCGGGAATGGCGGCGGCCGTACCGAGCGCGCCGGTCAGCGCACCGGCCAGGGCGGGCGCGGAGTCGGCGACGCGGGAGAGACAGGCGGCGGCGGGCACCGCGTCGCGGATGCGGCCGCGGGCCGCGGTGGTCAGGGCGAGGGCGACCGGGACGGTCTCGGCGGCGGCGATGCCGTAGCTGTAGACGTGGTCGACGATCTGGTGCTCCAGGAGGGGTACGAGGCCGAACGCGCCGTCCTCCTCTGCTTGGGTGCGGGCGAGTTTGACGGCGTGCCAGGCGTTGCGGCCGATCTCGGTGTGCTCGGGGAGCTGGGCGAGAGCGGCGTCCACGGTCGTGTCGACGTCGGCGCCGCCGAGCGCCGCCGCGATCGCCGCTGCCATGGCGCGGGCGCCGTGCACGCCGTCGCCGTCCTGGGTGTAGCGGGCGTCGAACTCGGCGAGGGCGGCGGCCTGTTCGGGGTCGCCCGGGTGGACCAGGGCGAGGACGCAGGCGCGTACGCAGCCGGCGTCGTCGAAGAAGTGCGGGTTGTCGTGGCCGGTGGCGGGTGGGCGCAGGCCCGCGGCGAGGTTGCCGAGGCCCGCGCGTACGGAGATGCGGGCGCGCAGGGGGAGTACCGCGGACTCGACCTCGGGGGCGCGGGCCGCTGCCGCGGCGATCTCGCTCGCGAGGGCGTTCCAGGCGAGGTCGATGGCCGCGCGGACCCGGCGGTCCGCGGAGAGCCGGGGGTCGAGGGTCCCGTCCGTGGCGCGGAGCAGTGCCTCAGCGGTGAAGGCAGCCCATTCGGCGTCGTCGGAGGGGCCCAGGCGGAGCGGTTCGGGGGGTTGGTTGAGCGCGATGGGGACGGGGAGGGTGGTGGTGGCGTTCTGCTCGGCGAAGGTGTCCAGCTCGCGGGTCAGCCTGCGGGTCCACTCGGGCATGCGTGCGGCACGATGCCGTGCGGCGGGCCAACCGGCGGCGTCGCCTGCCGCGAGGCCGAGGAGCAGGCCCTCGATGTGCGCTCCCAGCGCCTCGTTTCGGTGGCCGCCACTTCCCCCGGCACCCGGGGGCAAGGGCTGTGCCCACCCGCCCACAGCGGGTTCTTCGGCACTGGCGGACGCGGGGCAAACGGGTGGGTGGGCGGGAGACACCCGCCGCGAAGCGGCGGCCCTGTCGTCGGTCACGAGACCCCCCGGTCAGAAACAAGCAGCTCAGCCACATCCAGTACGTGATGCCCCCGCATAGAAGGGAGACAGCTCCCCCGCGCAGGGCCGATCGCAGCCGCCCACGCCAAGGGAATCGCCGAAGGCCCGCACGACGCCCCGGCCAGCGCCCCCGCCACCGCCGCGGTGGTATCCGCGTCCCGCCCCATGTTGACGGCGGTCAGCACCGCATCCGGGAAATGGCCGGAGGCCGCCGCGTACGCCCCGAACGCGAGCGCCACCGCCTCGGGAGCGAGGTCGGTCCAGGGGTAGCCGCCGATCACCACCGCGGAGCGGACCGCGCGTTCGCCCCGGTGGGCCACCGCCACCGCCCGCCGCAGCGAACGGGACGTCCAGCAGTCCATCGGGATGACGGACAGGGCCGCGGCCACCACGGAGGCCACCGGCGCCCCGACCATCGCCGCCGACACCCCCGCTGCCACCGCCTGACCGCCGTAGATGCCCTCGCCGTCATGGCTGACCGAGCCGTCGATCGCGACGAGCCGGGCCGCTTCGGCGGGCCGGCCCGCGGCGAAGACCCCGAACGGGGCGGCCCGCATCGCGAGGCCGTCGCTCCACGCGTGCCGGTGCTGCGCGGAGATGGGCGCCGCGAGGCCGCGGCGCAGGTTCTCGAGCGTGCCGCGCTCGCTGAAGCCCGCGCCCCGGAAGGGGCCCTCGTCCAGGTCCGCGATCCACTCGTGCCAGGCCGCCTCGACATGCGCGACGGTGAGGGCCGAGCCGTGCCGGGCGAGCAGGAGCCCCGAGAAGATCGCGTACTCGGTGTCGTCCGTGCCCGACGGATGCTCGGCGACGTACCCGGTGATGCGTCCCCAACGGCGGCGGATCTCCGAAGGCTTCATGTTCTCGGCGGGCGCGCCGAGCGCGTCGCCGACCGCGAGGCCGAGAAGCGCGCCCCGCGCCCGCTCTCTCAGGCCGGTCGCTCCTGTCACACCGGTCGTCATGCCGTGCCTCCCTGGTGCCGAGACGTGTGCCTGTATCTCTGCCACGCGGCACCCCTGACGCGAGCATCCCCACCGCCGACGTCACCCCTCCGCCCCATGCGATCACCGGTTCGAGAGACCTCTGTTCGTACCTACGTGAGAGCAGGTAAGTACGGCCTTCCTTGCTGGCGAGAGCGATTTTTCGCGCGTACTTTCGAGATCGTCCAAGCACTGAGGGGGCCCACGATGGCGATCATCGAGACCGAAGCGACGCTGCACGAAGCGCACCGCGACAACCACACCCACCGCGACGTGAACGGCGGCTGGCTGCGCCCCGCCGTCTTCGGCGCGATGGACGGCCTGGTGTCCAACCTGGCCCTGATGACCGGTGTCGCGGGCGGATCCGTGTCGCAGCAGGCCATCGTCGTCACGGGTCTGGTCGGTCTCGCCGCGGGCGCCTTCTCCATGGCGGCAGGTGAGTACACCTCGGTCGCCTCGCAGCGTGAGCTCGTCGAGGCCGAACTCGACGTGGAGCGGCGGGAGTTGCGCAAGCACCCGGCGGACGAGGAGAAGGAGCTCGCCGCGCTGTACGTGTCGCGTGGCGTCGAGTCCGGGCTCGCCCATGAGGTCGCCAAGCAGCTGTCCAAGGACCCCGAGCAGGCCCTGGAGATCCACGCGCGCGAGGAGCTGGGCATCGATCCCGGCGATCTGCCATCGCCGACCGTCGCCGCGGTCTCCTCCTTCGGCGCCTTCGCGCTCGGCGCCCTGCTTCCCGTACTGCCGTATCTGCTCGGCGCCGACACGTTCTGGCCCGCGCTGCTTCTCGCACTGATCGGCCTCTTCGCCTGCGGTGCCGTTGTGGCGAAGGTAACCGCGCGTTCCTGGTGGTTCAGCGGTCTGAGGCAGCTGGCGCTCGGTGGGGCGGCGGCGGGTGTGACGTACGCCCTGGGCAGCTTGTTCGGTAGCGCCGTAGGATGAACTCTTGCAGTCCTATGCGGGACCCTGCATAAGTAGTCGTTACTCGGCGGTTTCGAGTCGTTAACCACCGGGCATGAGGTGAAAGCGCTGCGGGCAATGAGGCCCGCGCCGCTCTCGGGCCTACGGCCATGGATCTGTCCGCATAGGCCCCCCTCTGATCGCTCTCCACACTTATGAGCGGTGTCCACATGGTGGAATGAACTATCCGCTTTTCGAGAAGCGTTCCATCATGTAACCTGCACGAAATTTCGCCTGGGCCAACGTCGTCCCTCGCTTATTGCCTATGCCACGACGACGACGGGAGAGCCAATGCGTACACACGCCTGGTCGCCCATGGACGGTCGCCCCGCCCCTCAGGGCATGTACGACCCCCGTAACGAGCACGACGCCTGTGGTGTCGGGTTCGTGGCCACCCTCACCGGTGTAGCCAGCCATGAGCTGGTCGAACAGGCGCTGACCGTATTGCGCAATCTCGAACACCGTGGTGCCACCGGTTCCGAGCCGGACTCCGGAGACGGCGCGGGCATCCTGCTCCAGGTGCCGGACGCCTTCCTGCGCGAAGTCGCGGGATTCGCGCTCCCCGAGGCCGGCGCGTACGCCGTCGGCATCGCCTTCCTGCCGGTCGACACCGCGGGCACCACCGACGCCGCCGTCTCACAGATCGAGACGATCGCATCCCAGGAAGGCCTGACGGTCCTCGGCTGGCGCGACGTTCCCGTCGCCCCCGAGCTGCTCGGTGCCACCGCCCGCTCGACGATGCCGGTCTTCCGGCAGATCTTCGTTGCCGACGGCGAGAGCTCCGACATCGCGCTCGACCGCAAGGCCTTCGTGCTGCGCAAGCGCGCCGAGCGTGAGGCAGGGACGTACTTCCCCTCGCTCTCCGCCCGGACCATCGTCTACAAGGGCATGCTGACCACCGGCCAGCTTGAGCCGTTCTTCCCCGACCTGTCCGACCGCCGTTTCGCCACGGCCGTCGCGCTCGTCCACTCGCGCTTCTCCACGAACACGTTCCCGAGCTGGCCGCTCGCACACCCGTACCGCTTCGTCGCGCACAACGGCGAGATCAACACGGTCAAGGGCAACCGGAACTGGATGCGGGCGCGTGAGTCGCAGCTCGCCTCCGACCTGTTCGCCTCCGCCGGCGAGGCCAGCACCGACAAGCTCGACCGCGTGTTCCCCATCTGTACGCCGGACGCCTCCGACTCGGCGTCCTTCGACGAGGTGCTCGAACTCCTCCACCTCGGTGGACGTTCGCTTCCGCACAGCGTCCTGATGATGATCCCCGAGGCGTGGGAGAACCACGGCTCGATGGACCCGGCCCGCCGCGCCTTCTACCAGTACCACTCCACGCTGATGGAGCCCTGGGACGGCCCGGCCTGTGTCACCTTCACCGACGGCATCCAGGTCGGCGCGGTTCTCGACCGCAACGGTCTGCGCCCCGGTCGCTACTGGGTCACCGACGACGGCCTCGTCGTCCTGGGCTCCGAGGTCGGCGTCCTCGACATCGACCCCGCGAAGGTCGTCCGCAAGGGCCGCCTGCAGCCCGGCAAGATGTTCCTCGTCGACACCGTCGAGCACCGCATCGTCGAGGACGACGAGATCAAGGCCGCGCTCGCCCTGGAGAAGCCGTACCAGGAGTGGCTCGAGGCCGGCGAGATCGAGCTCTCCGACCTGCCCGAGCGCGAGCACATCGTGCACACGCACGCCTCCGTCACGCGCCGCCAGCAGACCTTCGGCTACACCGAGGAAGAGCTGCGCGTCATCCTCGCGCCGATGGCCAAGACCGGCGGCGAGCCGCTCGGCTCCATGGGCACGGACACCCCGATCGCCGCACTCTCCGAGCGCCCGCGGCTGATCTTCGACTACTTCACGCAGCTGTTCGCGCAGGTCACCAACCCGCCGCTCGACGCCATCCGTGAAGAACTCGTCACCTCGCTGCACTCCTCGCTCGGCCCGCAGGGCAACATCCTTGAGCCGACCGCCGCGACCTGTCGCAGCGTCACGCTGCCCTTCCCGGTGATCGACAACGACGAGCTCGCCAAGCTCATCCACATCAACGCCGACGGCGACATGCCCGGCATGACGGCCGCGACCCTCTCCGGTCTCTACCGCGTCAGCGGCGGTGGCGACGCCCTCGCCGCCCGCATCGAGGAGATCTGCTCCGAGGCCGACGCCGCAATAGAGGCCGGCGCCCGCCTGATCGTGCTCTCCGACCGGCACTCCGACGCCGAGCACGCGCCGATCCCCTCGCTGCTTCTCACCGCGGCCGTCCACCACCACCTCATCCGTACGAAGCAGCGCACCCAGGTGGGCCTGCTCGTCGAGGCGGGCGACGTCCGCGAGGTCCACCACGTGGCCCTCCTCATCGGCTACGGCGCCGCGGCCGTCAACCCCTACCTCGCGATGGAGTCCGTCGAGGACCTCGTCCGCGCGGGTACGTTCCTGGAGGCCGACGAGAATGGTGGCGCCGAGCAGGCCATCCGGAACCTGATCTACGGGCTCGGCAAGGGCGTCCTGAAGGTCATGTCCAAGATGGGCATCTCGACCGTCGCCTCCTACCGCGGCGCGCAGGTCTTCGAGGCCGTCGGCCTCCAGGAGAACTTCGTCGCGAAGTACTTCGTCGGTACGACGTCCAAGATCGGCGGAGTCGGCATCGACGTCGTCGCCCAGGAGGTCGCCGCCCGGCACGCCAAGGCGTACCCGGTCTCCGGCGTGGCCTCCGCGCACCGCGCGCTCGACATAGGCGGTGAGTACCAGTGGCGCCGCGAGGGCGAGCCGCACCTCTTCGACCCGGAGACGGTCTTCCGCCTGCAGCACGCCACGCGCAACCGCCGCTACGACATCTTCAAGAAGTACACGGACCGCGTGAACGAGCAGTCCGAGCGCCTCATGACGCTGCGCGGCCTGTTCAACCTGAAGGGCGACCGCCCGTCGATCTCCGTCGACGAGGTCGAGTCGGCCGCCGACATCGTCAAGCGGTTCTCGACCGGCGCCATGTCGTACGGCTCGATCTCGCAGGAAGCCCACGAGACCATGGCCATCGCCATGAACCAGCTGGGCGGCAAGTCCAACACCGGCGAGGGCGGCGAGGACGCGGAGCGTCTGTACGACCCGGCCCGCCGCTCGTCCATCAAGCAGGTCGCGTCCGGCCGCTTCGGTGTGACCTCCGAGTACCTGGTCAACGCGGACGACATCCAGATCAAGATGGCGCAGGGCGCCAAGCCCGGCGAGGGCGGCCAGCTGCCCGGACACAAGGTCTACCCGTGGGTCGCCAAGACGCGTCACTCGACGCCGGGCGTGGGCCTGATCTCCCCGCCGCCGCACCACGACATCTACTCCATCGAGGACCTGGCCCAGCTGATCCACGACCTGAAGAACGCGAACCCGCAGGCGCGGATTCACGTGAAGCTGGTCTCCGAGGTCGGCGTCGGCACGGTCGCCGCGGGTGTCTCCAAGGCGCACGCGGACGTGGTGCTCATCTCAGGACACGACGGCGGTACGGGTGCTTCGCCGCTCACCTCGCTCAAGCACGCGGGCGGCCCCTGGGAGCTCGGCCTCGCCGAGACCCAGCAGACGCTGCTTCTCAACGGCCTGCGTGACCGCATCGTGGTCCAGACGGACGGCCAGCTCAAGACCGGCCGTGACGTCGTCATCGCCGCGCTGCTCGGCGCCGAGGAGTTCGGTTTCGCGACCGCGCCGCTCGTCGTCTCCGGCTGCGTCATGATGCGCGTCTGCCACCTGGACACCTGCCCGGTCGGCATCGCCACGCAGAACCCGGCGCTGCGCGAGCGCTTCTCCGGCAAGGCCGAGTACATCGTCAACTTCTTCGAGTTCATCGCCGAAGAGGTCCGCGAGCTCCTCGCCGAGCTGGGCTTCCGCACGATCGAGGAGGCCGTCGGCCACGCCGAGCTCCTCGACACCGAGCGGGCCGTCAACCACTGGAAGGCGCAGGGCCTCGACCTCGAGCCGCTCTTCCACGTGCCGTCCCTGCCCGAGGGCGCGGCGCGCCACCAGATCGCGGTCCAGGACCACGCCCTGGAGAAGGCGCTCGACAACGAGCTGATCAAGCTCGCCGCCGACGCGCTCTCCGCCTCCGGCGCCAGTGACGCCCAGCCGGTCCGCGCACAGGTCGCGATCCGCAACATCAACCGCACGGTCGGCACCATGCTCGGCCACGAGGTGACGAAGAAGTTCGGTGGCGCGGGCCTGCCCGACGACACCATCGACATCACCTTCACCGGCTCGGCGGGCCAGTCGTTCGGCGCGTTCGTACCGCGCGGTGTGACGCTGCGCCTGGAGGGCGACGCCAACGACTACGTCGGCAAGGGCCTCTCGGGCGGCCGCGTCATCGTCCGCCCGGACCGCGGCGCCGACCACCTCGCCGAGTACTCGACGATCGCGGGCAACACCATCGCGTACGGCGCGACCGGTGGCGAGCTGTTCCTCCGTGGCCGCACGGGTGAGCGGTTCTGCGTCCGTAACTCCGGTGCGACGGTCGTGTCCGAGGGCGTGGGCGACCACGGCTGCGAGTACATGACCGGTGGCCACGCGGTGGTCCTCGGCGAGACGGGCCGTAACTTCGCGGCCGGTATGTCGGGCGGTATCGCGTACGTCATCGACCTCGACCGGGACAACGTCAACCCCGGCAACCTGGGCGCCGTGGAGGCCCTGGACGACTCCGACAAGAAGTGGCTGCACGACGTCGTGCGCCGCCACCAGGAGGAGACAGGTTCGACCGTCGCCGAGAAGATGCTCGCCGAGTGGGAGACCACCGTGGAGCGCTTCAGCAGGATCATCCCCAGCACGTACAAGGCAGTGCTCGCCGCCAAGGACGCCGCCGAGCGAGACGGTCTCTCCGAGACCGAGATCACGGAGAAGATGATGGAGGCGGCGACCAATGGCTGATCCCAAGGGCTTTTTGAACCATGGCCGCGAGGTCGCGCAGACCCGCCCGGTCGGCGAGCGCGTCCAGGACTGGAACGAGGTCTACGTTCCCGGCTCCCTCCTCCCGATCATCTCCAAGCAGGCGTCGCGCTGCATGGACTGCGGTATCCCGTTCTGTCACCAGGGCTGTCCGCTGGGGAACCTGATCCCCGAGTGGAACGACTTCGCGTACCGCGAGGACTGGTCGGCCGCTTCCGAGCGGCTGCACGCCACGAACAACTTCCCGGAGTTCACGGGCCGCCTCTGCCCGGCGCCCTGCGAGTCGGCGTGCGTGCTCGGCATCAACCAGCCCGCCGTCACCATCAAGAACGTCGAAGTCTCCATCATCGACAAGGCGTGGGACACGGGCGACGTGCTGCACCAGGCGCCCGACCGCCTCTCCGGCAAGACGGTCGCCGTCATCGGCTCGGGCCCGGCGGGTCTGGCCGCGGCGCAGCAGCTGACGCGGGCGGGCCACACGGTCGCCGTCTACGAGCGCGCCGACCGCATCGGCGGCCTGCTCCGGTACGGCATCCCCGAGTTCAAGATGGAGAAGCGCCACATCAACCGCCGCATCGAGCAGATGCGCGCGGAGGGCACCAAGTTCCGTACGGGTGTGGAGATCGGCCGGGACATCGACGCGAAGAAGCTGCGCAAGCGGTACGACGCGGTGGTCATCGCGGCGGGCGCCACGACGTCACGCGACCTCCCGGTCCCCGGCCGTGAGCTCAAGGGCGTCTACCAGGCGATGGAGTACCTGCCCCTGGCCAACAAGGTCCAGGAGGGCGACTACGTCACCACGCCCGTCTCCGCCGAGGGCAAGCACGTCGTGGTCATCGGCGGCGGCGACACCGGCGCGGACTGCGTGGGCACGGCCCACCGCCAGGGCGCGGCTTCCGTGACCCAGCTGGAGATCATGCCGCGCCCGGGCGAGGAGCGGAACGCCAACCAGCCGTGGCCGACCTTCCCCATGCTCTACAAGGTCACTTCGGCCCACGAGGAGGGCGGCGAGCGCGTCTACGCCGTCTCGACGACCCACTTCGAGGGTGACGAGGACGGGAACGTCCAGTTCCTGCACCTCACCGAGGTCGAGTTCATCGAAGGCAAGCTGACCCCGAAGCCGGGCACGGAGCGCAAGATCCCCGCCCAGCTGGTCACCCTCGCCATGGGCTTCACGGGCACGGACCGCGAGAACGGCCTGGTGGACCAGTTCTCCCTGGACCTCGACGAGCGCGGGAACGTCGCGCGCGACGCCGAGTTCCAGACCAACGTCCCCGGCGTCTTCGTCGCCGGCGACGCGGGTCGCGGTCAGTCGCTCATCGTCTGGGCGATCGCCGAGGGCCGCTCGGCCGCGAAGGGCGTGGACCGCTTCCTCACCGGCGCGAGCGACCTGCCGTCCCCGATTCGACCCACGGACCGATCTCTGATGGTCTAGTCCTTCAGCACCACCACAACCCCATATTCGTCCCGTACAACGGCGTACGGAACTGAGCGGCGCCCGCCTCGTCCCCGACCGGACCATGGCGGGCGTCGTGGCGTTCGCGGGCCCCGGGCCGGGCTCGGGCTGAGGGTGCGTGCCGCTCGGCCCGGGGCCATTCCGGGGGCTTTGGTGGGCCTGGGGTGTGGGGGGTGCCGTTGCGGGAGTGCGGGAGTGCGGGTGGGCCGGTGTCGGTCTGGGCGCCGGGGCCGTCCGGTTGAACCCAGATTGGTGGTTGCGGGCCGGGAGTAAAGGGCGCTCCTGCGTCGCGTCGGCTGCGCCGATGGCCCTGCGGGCCACCCTTGACACCCGTCCCTCCACCACGCGAGGGAAGACGACCGGACGGCCCAGGGGCGGGACTCTCGGGACAGCTGGCTTGGGGGCTTCGGTTTCGCGGCCGGGTGCGGACTAGTTCGTCGCGGGCACCCCGAGTACGGAGGGGTACGCGGTCGGTTCGGGGAGGGGTGACGGTCTCGTCAAGCGGCCGGCGACCGGATCGTCGGGGGTGGCCGCAGAGGGAGTGGGGAGGGCGGAATGCAGGAAAGTCCCACGGGAGGCCGCCGGGACCGGGGCTGGGGTGGGTGCCGGTCTCCCGGGGACGCCGCGCGGAGGCGCACCTACTTTGGCGAAGTTGCGTTCTTGCAGGAGAGGGGCGCGCGAGTGCGCCAACGCGCCCTTGAGCGGTACGTCATCCGCACCCTCCACCGGAGCGAGTCGCCAGTCGGCCCGTCAGCCGGGGGCGGCCTACGCCAGTCCTCGCGTCGCTCCTCGCGCCAACTCCCATCGCGGCACACGTAGGAACGGGTACGGGTACTGAGTTCCCATCCACTCTCGTCCACGCAGGGCTCCTTCGGTTGGGGCGGGATACGCCATCCCCACTGCCACTGGCCCCCCATCTCCTCGCACCGCACTCGCGTATCGTGGCGGGTTGCTCCGGCCTTGCCCCGCTCGCTCGACCGGCAACTGGGGTTGGTCCAACCCCACTTCGTGTCCTTCTCCGGAGTCATGGCCACCGTGGGCAGCGGGCCAGGCTGCTGCGGGCAGCCGGTGGACGTCGCGCTCGGTGGTTCCGCTGCCACATGCAGTGATCAGCACGACGACACCGAGGCTGAACAAGACACCGAATGTTCGTATCCGCCCCATGAGGGACACGCTATTCGTGACGATTGGGTCTATGCGCCGGTTCGCCACCGCTTGAGCAGACCAGCGCGCACCTCCCGAGCGACCGCGCACCCACCGTCCGGTCACCCACTTTGATGGAGGGTGCGGATGACGTACCGCTCAAGGGCGCGTTGGCGTACTCGCGCGCCCCTCTCCTGCAAGAACGCAACTTCGCCAAAGTAGGTGCGCCTCCGCGCGGCGTCCCCGGGAGACCGGCAGCCACCCCACCCCGAAAAGGGGCCAGTTGCAAGAAAGTCCCGCCCATCCACCCCTAACCTCGGCGTGTCGCGGGACTTTCCTGCAATCCGCCGCCCGATGCCCCTCCACTGCCCCCTCGACGGTCACCCCTGACGATCCGGTCGTCGGACGCTTGACGAGACCGCCACCCCTCCCCGAACCGGCCGCGTACCTCACCCACGCCCCGCCGCCCCCAACGAACCAGTCCGCACCCGACCGCAAAACCGAACGACCCCACGTGAATAGTCGAGAGTCCCGCCCCTGGGCCGTCCGGTCGTCTTCCCTCGCGTGGTGGAGGGACGGGAGTCAAGGGTGGCCCGCAGGGCCATCGGCGCAGCCGACGCGACGCAGGAGCGCCCTTTACTCCCGGCCCGCAACCACCAACCTGGGTTCAACCGGACGGCCCCGGCGCCCTCACCGACACCGGGCCACCCGCACTCCCGCAACGGCACCCCCACACCCCAGGCCCGCCAAAGCCCCGGAGCGCCACCCGCCACCACCCCCGCCTGAGCGCAGTCAGAGACCCAAAGCCGTTGCGAACCACGCAACACGCGTTGTGCATTGCGCAGCCCGCAATGCTCATTACGGTTCGGCAGCGGGCCCAGATGGGTCTAGACCGGCTGGAGTCCGTGTGGCCACAATCACTCCACAGCAACGGTCGGCGCAGGAAACAGCTCGAACCCATGAGGGGGCCGGTATGAAGCGACGGGTCATCGCGGCAGGTATCGCCATGACGCTCGGACTGACCGCGACGGCATGCGGCAGCGATGACGGGAGCGACGGCGGCGACGCCACCGACGGCAAGGGCAAGACCCTCACCGTATGGATCATGGAGGGGACCAACCCCGACGCCAGACCCTTCTTCAGCGAGGCCGGCAAGGCCTTCGAGAAGAAGACCGGCGCCAAGATCCACGTCGAGTACCAGCAGTGGGCCACCGCGCAGAAGAAGTTCACCACCGCCATCGAGGGCGGCGAGGACCAGGTCCCCGACGTGGCCGAGGTCGGTACGACCTGGGTGCCGCAGTTCGCCGAGACCGGTGGCCTCGTCGACGTGACCGACAAGGTGAAAGAGTCCGGACTCAATGACGACCTCGTCGAGGGCCTCGCGGACGCGGGCACGCTGGACGGCAAGCAGTACGGCATGCCCTGGTACGCAGGCGTGCGCAGCATCGTCTACCGCAAGGACGTCTTCGAGAAGCACAAGCTGAAGGCACCCACCACCTGGAAGGAGCTCCAGTCAGCGGCCAAGACGCTGAAGGACAAGGAGCCCGGGATGATCCCCTTCCCGGTCGCGGGCGGCGCCGAAATGTACGCCACCCCCTTCATCTGGGGCGCCGGAGGCGAACTCGCCACGGAGTCGGGCGGCAAGTGGAAGTCCGGGATCAACTCCCCGGAGGCCGTCAAGGGCATCGAGTTCTACACCGGCCTCGCCACCAAGGACAAGGTCTCCCCGGCCAAGGTCAACACCTGGACGGAGAAGGAGGTCGGCGACGCCTGGGGTAAGGGCCAGGTCGCGATGTCCGTCAACGGCAACTGGACCCCCAAGGCCATCGTCGAGGCCAACCCGGACCTCAAGGGCAAGCTCGGCGCCGTGCCGATCCCCGGCCAGACCGGCGGCATGAGCAAGTCCTTCCTCGGCGGCTCCTACCTGTCCACGTTCAACACGGACAAGAAGGACCTCGCCTGGGAGTTCGTGAAGATGCTGACCACGGGTGACTTCGCCGCCAAGTGGGCCGAGGAGACCAACTACTTCCCGGGTCAGAACTCCGAGCTGAAGAAGATCGAGGCGAAGAAGGACCCGCTGGTCGAGCCGTTCGCCAAGCAGATGCTGGAGGCCGGCGCGACCGTCCCCAAGACCAAGGCGTACGGCGAGATCCAGGCATCGAAGGTCATCCCCGGCATGGTGCAGTCCATCCTGACCGGGAAGTCCTCCGTCCAGGAGGCGGCGGACAAGGCCGCCAAGGACATGGACGCGATCTTCGCCAAGGACAAGTAGGCAGGGGCGAGTCGGCACTGTGAAAGACACGCTTGTCGGCGACGGGCCCAAGGCCGAGGAAGACGCCACGGCCCGCCGCCGCCCCTCCCCCCGACCGGAACACGAAGCAGCCCTCCGTAAGAAGAAGCTGGTCGGTCTTACCCGGCCGTGGCTGCTCCTCGCGCCCTCCCTCCTGGTCCTCGCGGGCCTGCTGCTCTGGCCGCTGATCCAGGTCGGCAAGCTCTCGATGCAGGACTACGTCGTCAAGTTCGGCGGCGGAGTGGGCACGTACACCGGATTCGACCACTACACCGACCTGCTCGGCAGTGAACTCCTGTGGAAGACGGTCCTGCCCAACACGGCGTTCTTCGCGATCGCCTGCGTCGGCCTCACCGTCGCCCTCGGCACGCTCGTCGCGCTGCTGCTCAACCGCCTCGGCCCGGCCTGGCGGTTGATCTGCTCCATCGCGATCCTCGCCGCGTGGGCGATGCCCGCCGTCACAGGAACGTACGTCTGGATCTGGCTCTTCCAGCCGCAGGACGGCATGGTCAGTCAGATCGCGGGCTCGATCGGGCTCATCGACCCCGAGACCAGCAACTGGTTCACCGAGCGCGGACCGTTCTACGCGATCGCGACCCTGAACGTCGTCCACCACGGCTTCCCGTTCGTCGCCATCACCGTCCTCGCGGGCCTGATGACGATCCCCAAGGAGCTCTACGAAGCAGGGGAGTTGGACGGCGCCAACGCCTGGCAGCGGTTCTGGAAGATCACGCTGCCGACGATCAAGCCGGTCTTCCTCGTGGTGACCATCCTCTCCACCATCTGGGACTTCAAGGTCTTCACCCAGATCTATCTGATGCCGGGCGGCGACGGCGCCAACGCAGAGGTCTACAACCTGGGCGTCTTCTCGTACATCCAGGCCTTCGCCAAGAACGACTACGGCACGGGCGCGGCAGCCGCGGTCCTGCTCACCCTGCTGCTCCTGGCCATCACGATCGTCTACATCCGTACGCTGTTCCGGCAGGGGGAGGAGGACCTGTGAGTGTCCGTCGCGCCACACTCGCCGCACGCATCGGCCTGCCCGTCGCGGTCGCCGCGCTGCTGCTCTTCGCGCTCTTCCCCGTGTACTGGATGATCTCCACGGCACTCGACCCGAAGGCGGTCACCCGCGGTTCGGACGTGCTGCCGAGCGGCCTCAGCTTCGAGCACTTCACCTACGTGTTCGAGAAGGGCAACTTCGGTACGTACCTGCTGAACTCGGCGCTCGTCGGCTTCGGCACGATCCTGGCCGCCGGAGTGCTCTCGCTCTTCGCGGCGATCGCCGTGGCCCGCTTCAAGTTCCGGTTCCGCACCTCCGTACTGATCATGGTCCTGATAGTGCAGATGGTCCCGCTGGAAGCACTCGTCATCCCGCTCTTCATCCAGATGCGGGACTACGAGATGCTCAACTCGCTGATCGGCCTGACGATCGTCTACATCGCGCTCTCGCTCCCCTTCGCGATCTGGACCCTGCGCGGGTTCGTCCAGACCGTGCCGAAGGAGGTCGAGGAGGCGGCGTACATCGACGGGGCGTCCTGGTTCCGGATGTTCCGCTCGGTGCTGCTTCCGCTGGTGGCGCCCGGACTCGTCGCGACCTCGATCTTCGCCTTCATCACGGCGTGGAACGAGTTCGTCTTCGCGTACACCTTCATGAAGAGCAGCGACAAGTACACGGCTGCCGTGGGCATTTACCAGTTCTTCGGTGAGAACTCCACGGCCTGGGGCCCGGTCATGGCCAGCTCCACGCTGGTCACCGTGCCGGTGATGATCTTCTTCGTGATCGTGCACCGGAAGCTCGGCTCGGGCCTGGCGGCGGGAGCGGTGAAAGGCTGAGCGAGGCGGGGCGTTCAGGGTTTTCAGGGTCGTCCAGGCTTACGGAACCCTGAACGTCTCCCCGTACACCTTCCATGTCAGCGGCGTCTTCAGGCTCAGATTGCCGTCGTAGAGGAACTGCCGCTGCGCCGTGTCCACGCGTGTCGTGTCGCGGTGCGCCTTCTCGGACTTCATCGCCGCGCGGCGGATGTCCAGGAAGATGTCGAGGTACGCCTTCTCCTTGCCGCCCTGCGCGGGCGTGTTCGCTTCCTTCAGCGCCGCCTCGCGCAGGCCGTAGAAGCCGCGCGGTCCGGTGCCCGGACCGTGCAGGACCATCGCGTCGTAGTAGATGAACTGCCCGAGCGTGCCGAGCCCGTCGAGCTTGGCGAGGCGGACGGCGGGGTCGAAGTAGATACGGTCGCGCGCGCTGTTCTGGGCCTTGCGGAACGCGGGCTCGTCGGCCTCCGTCTTCCAGGCCTTGGTGAAGCCGGGGTCCAGGCCCTCGTGCGAGTCGCTGCCGTCGACCTTGCGCAGGGCGGGCAGATAGCGGGCGAGGCCGTTGTCCGGGTGGTCCTTCGTGTACCGCTCGACAAGGGTGAGCAGGTCGTGCGTGCCGGTGCAGAAGCCGATGATCCCGGCGGTGTAGCCGTGGTCGTCGTCGATGTCCTCTATATAGCCGTACTGCTCGCGCCACTTCAGCGTGGAGTTCTCCGCGCTGGCTATCAGCTGCTGGGCGAGGTCCTTCTTGGCGGGCGCCGCGAGGCCAGGGGGCAGGTCCGCGATCAGCTCGTCGTCGGCCTTGATCTCGGCCGCCGACTTGTCGTCGTCGTAGGGCCGGTGGGTGCCGGGCGCCTTCTGGCCGGCCCCGGAGCCACCCTTGTCCGAGTCCCCGCCCAGGAAGTAGACGGCGACCGTGGCGACCGGTGCTACGGCGATGAGAAGGAGGCCTGCACGTTTCATTCGCACAAGAGTACGTGCGCTTCGGCGGTAGCGCGCCTTCCGGATCCGACTCTATTGACTAATAGTCAATATCGCATCAGTCTCTGGAGCCAGACCGGTCATGGGAGGCCCTATGAGCACCGAAGCGCGGGAGCAGCTGAGCAAGGAGCTGCGGGACGAACCACCGGAATCCTTCGGGCAGTTGGCGCCCGAGCAACTGGCTCTGCTGGCCGACGCGCTGAAGCGCGAACGTGAGCGACGGGCGTCGGGTCTGAACGAGGCCGCCGAGGAGGCGCTGAAACTCGTGCCCGCGCTGGCGCGAGGTCCTGTACGCCGGATTCTGTTCCGATAGGGGAGGGGCACGCCATGGACAAGCTGCGGAGCAGGGCGGAGACCCTGAAGATCGCTCGACTCCTCGACGTGGAGCCGGACACGCTCGCCTTCCTGCGGACGCTTCCCGTCGAGGACGTACGCCGCTTCCGCGAGAGTTGCGTCGCGGAACTCTTCGACCGTACGCCCGAGATGCTCGACCGGATCGCGTCCGCGACGAAGCTGGTGCCTGCCGGGGTCGCTGCCGCGATCTCGCAGAAGGCGCTGGGTCCGCGGCTCGCCGCCGGGGTCGCGGGGCGCCTCGAACCGGCGCGGGCCGCGGACATCATCGAGAAGCTGCCGGTGCCGTTCACGGCTCAGTCGTGCGGGCATCTCGACCCGCGCCGGATCAAGGGCATCGTCGACCGGCTCGACGAAGGCCTGGTGGTGCGGATCGCGGTGGCCCTTGCCGAGCGGGGCGACCACCTGACGATGGGCCGGTTCGTCGGCCACCTGCGGGACTCCGCGCTGCGTCGGATCCTGCCGCAGGTGGACGACGCCGCCGTCCTGCGGACCGGGTTCACGATCGACGAGCCCGAACGGCTCGGCCAGATCATCGAGTTGATGGGCGCGGAGCGGCTCGCGTCGGTCATCGCTTCGGCGTCGGGGGAGGGGCTGTGGCCTGAGGCCCTTGCCGTGGCGGGGATGGTGACGGGGGAGCAGCGGGCTCGTATCGCGTCGCTCGCCGCCGCACGCCCGCCGGAGCAGCTGGATTCCCTGGTCGTGACGGTGAGCGAACAGGACCTGTGGGAGTCACTGCTGCCGTTGGTCGCACTCCTCGGCGAGGAGGAACGACGGGCGGTCGCTGTGCTGCCTTCCCTGCGGGAAGCGCAGGTGCTCGGCGGGGTCGTGCGGGCGGTCGTGGCCACCGGGCTGTGGGCGGAGTTCCTGCCCCTGGTGGAGCTGCTGCCGGACGCGGGTCGCAAGGTGGTGGCGGACGAGGCGGCCGCTCTGACGGATGCGGATCTTGACGCGCTTGCCCGCGAGGTCAGCAAGCAGGATCTGTGGGGACTGGTCCTGCCGTTGGTCGAGCTGATGGACGACGGGGCGAAGACGCGGATCTTCGAGTTGCCCGCGTTTCAGTAGGTTCTCTCACATCACCGCGTCGGTCTGCAGCGGGCCTGCGGTGATGCGCAGTTCACGGATGCGGACCGTCTCCTCGCCGGTGAGCTCCTCGCCGGTGAGCTCCTCGCCGGTGAGCTCGTCGTCGGCGAGGTAGAAGATGTGCATGAACGGGGCGCGGACGACGCGGTCGGGTTCGGTCTTCTTGGCCATGGTGGCCTCTCCGCGCAGCAGGCGGACACCGTCGCCCGCGGCCCAGAATTCCAGGATCTCGTGCTTGATGATCAGCGGTTCGTCGATCTTGACGAAGAACGCCTTGATGGCTTCGACGCCGTGGATGTGCTCGGTGCCGAAGAACATGTCGGTGTCCTCGGTCAGCGGCGCGAAGCCCTCACCGAACTCCAGCGTGTCGATGGCGTCCATGAACTTCAAGGCCCACTCGGGCGCGGTCGTCGCGTGTGCTGCGTTTGTCGTCGTCACAGTCATCGTCTCCTGATTCGAGTAGTACTAGTAGTGTATCGCTACTAGTACCGACTCGCTACCAGTGAGATGGCTAGCTGCCCTCCTGGGTGGGCATAGGGCGCAGGGTCGCGGCCTCCATCGGCTCGTGGCAGCTGCTGCACGCGAGGTAGGGGTCGGTCGGATTGCCGCACACCGTGTGCATCAGCGGGTGCCGCGTGGCGTCCGTGTCGGTCGCGCGAGTCTCGGCCCAGCGGGTGATCGCCACGATGGCGGGGACGACGAGTTCACGGGCGCTGTCGGTGAGCTCGTACTCGTACCACGGCTTGTCCGTCCGGTAGGCGCGCTTCGAGAGCAGGCCGAGCTCCGTCAGGGTGGCCAGTCGCGAGGTGAGAATGTTCGCCGAGATGCCGAGCGCCCGTTTGAGTTCCCCGAATCGGCCCACCCCGAAGAACACCTCCCGCAGGATCTGGTAGTTCCAGCGCTCCGAGATGGCGCTCAAGAACTCCTGCCCATGCTGGAAGGTGACGTGATCCGTCCGGTCGGACACGGCTTCTCCTCTTCGGTGGCCCAGTGATATAAAGTCACAAGTAGTTTTGGAATGCTACCAGTCGGCTCGCGTGTCGACCTGACCGGAACTGCCGACCGCGAAAATCACCCCGCCGTCGACCCTCCATCCACCGCGAACTCCGCCCCGGTGATGTACGAGGACGCCTCCGAGGCAAGGAAGAGGACCAGCTCCCCGACCTCCTCGGGCCGACCCATCCGGCCGAGCGGCAGATGGGACCAGTCCTTGCCGGACGTGGAGGACACCCCCGCGATCATCGGAGTGTCGATCGCCCCCGGATGCACGGAGTTGACCCGCACCCCGAACCGCGCGAGGTCAAGGGCCGATGACCGGGTCAGCCCCCGCAGCCCGAACTTCGTCGAGCCGTACGCCGCATGCCCCCGTATCCCCACGAGCCCAGCCGTGGAGGAGACGTTCACGATCGAACCCCCGCCCGCCTCCCGCAGCGCGGGCAGCGCCGCCTGGATGCCCAGGAACGGGCCGAGCAGATTGACCCGGATCAGGGCCTCGAAGTTCTCGTACGTCTCGTTCTCCACGGACGCCGTCCGCCACAGCGCGGCATTGTTGACGAGCGCGTCCAGGCGGCCGAAGGCCTCCGTCCCGGCCGCCACGGCCGACGACCAGCTCTCCGCATCCGTGACGTCGTGACGTACGAACAGACCCTGCTCACCCAGGGACTTGGCGACCTCGCGGCCTTCCTCCTCCCGTACGTCCGTGATCACGACCCGCGCCCCGGCCTCCGCGAAGAGCCGCGCCTCGGCCGCTCCCTGACCACGGCCCGCACCGGTGATCAGTACGACCTTGCCCTCTAGCCCGTAAGAGATCACTGCACGCCCCCTCCGGCCGACCCCGTAGCCTCGGCCCACTGGAACGGGGCGGGAGAACGGAGCGGAACGTGGAACCGGCGATCAGCCTGCGCAAGGTGGAAGAGGCGGCGCCCGCCCTTGTCAGCCTCTACAAGTCCGCCGGAGTCAGCCTCCGCAAGCACGGCCTCGAGGGCATGCGCGCCGCCGTCTATCTCGTCGTCGACTACTCCGGCTCCATGCGGTCCTACTACAAGAAGGGCAGCGTCCAGGCCCTCGCCGAGCGCGTGCTCGGCCTGTCCGCGCACCTCGACGACGACGGCATCGTGCCCACCGTCTTCTTCTCCACAGACGTCGACGCCGTCACGGAGATCTCCCTCGACCGCCACCACGGCAGGATCGACGAGATCGTCGCCGGGCTCGGCCCCATGGGCCTGACCAACTACCACGTGGCGATGGACGCCGTGATCGACCACTACATGGACAGCGGATCCACCGCTCCTGCCCTGGTCGTCTTCCAGACCGACGGCGGCCCCAGCAGCAAGAGCGCCGCCGAGCGGTATCTCTGCAAGGCGGCCGGTCTCCCGCTCTTCTGGCAGTTCATCGGCTTCGGCAACGAGAAGAGCAGCCAGTTCGACTACCTCCGCAGGCTCGACGAACTCGCCGTCCCCGCCGAGCGCGTCGTCGACAACGCGGGCTTCTTCCACGCGGGGAAGAAGCCCCACAAGGTCCCGGACGAGCACCTGTACGACCAGCTCCTCGGAGAGTTCCCGTCCTGGCTCGCGGCGGCGCGGGCGCGGGGGATCGTGAGGACGTGACCTCCGCGCCCCGAGGGGCGTTCTAGTCGACCATCCGCTCCCGCAGCGCGAGAATCGTCCGCGTATCAAGCCCGAGTCCCTTCCTCAGATAGCCGTCGAGGCTTCCGTACTTCTCCTTCACCTGGGCGAGCGCCGCCTCCAGATAGCCGGTGCGGACCTCCTGGAGCGGGATCAGCAGATCCGGGTTCTGCATCAGGCCGCTCTGCTTCAAGCTCTCGCGCACCTTCGCGTCGTACGCGGCCCGGTAGGTGTTGGACGCCAGGAAGTCGCCCACGACGGTGCGTTCGGGGACACCGACGGCGCGAAGCAGTAGGTAACTGGTCCAGCCCGTACGGTCCTTGCCCGCCGTGCAGTGGTAGAGCAGCGGTGATTTCGTTCCGCCGTGGGCGATGTCGCGCAGGGTCGCAGCGAACTGCGCGCGGTTCGCGGCGTCGGTGACGAAGGTGCGGTAGACGTCGCGCATGAAGGCGTCCGCCTTGCCGTTGCCCAGCATCTCCTCCTGCTTGACCGGGTCCTTGGAGCCGATCGCGGTCATCAGCGTCACGAAGAGACCGTTGTCGCTGATGGCCCGGGACGTCGGGGCGAGCCCGGCGGGCAGCCGGTCGGGTCCGTCGTACTGGACCTCGGCGGGCACCCGGAAGTCGACGACCTTCTTCAGGCCGAGCCCGGCGAGCGTGGTGACGTCGGCGTCGGTCAGCTTGGCCAGGGCGTCGGCGCGGAAGACCTGGCCGTAGCGGACCCGTTCGCCGTCGTAGGTGCGATAGCCGCCCACGTCTCTTACGTTGACGGCGCCCTGGAGCGGTATCCGGTGTACGCCGTCGGATGCGGGGCGGGAATGGTGCGGGGCGTGCTGTGCCGTGCCGCGCTCGGATGCGGCGGGTCCGGCGGTCTCGGCCTGGGCCTGGGCCGCCCAGGCGGGCAGGGTGCCCAGGGCGAGCGCGCAGACCGCGACTCCGACCGCTGCACGGGTGCGGGTGCGGGTGCGGGTGCGGGTGCGTGTACGGGTGATGCGCATTGGGCCGCCTTCCTCGGTAGCGGTCGCCATGGCCACTCGTCGCTCAACCAAGCGATTGTTTGGTTGAAGGTAGCGGGGTGCCCCGACAGGAGGAAGGTGTGTGCGGCAGGTATCTCACCCCCGGCGTCCCGACGTCCCGGCGCCCCGGTTCCGTGGTGCGGCTCGGTGGTGCGGCTCGGTGGTGCGGCGAGTGGAGTAAGGGAGGCGGCCCGGTCCCGTGCGGTCAGCGGGGACCCCGAAACAAGGGGTCCCTCGTCCGTGTTAGGCTTATGCGTCGCAGTTTTGGTACCCATGAACTTTATGTGCGCCTGACGGGAATGCTCCGAAGGCGCATTATTGTTTTTTTCCGGTCTCTCCGGGATGGGGGTCATTGCAGCGCTTGGAATCCACAATTCCGTGGTTTTCCTTACTCTGCCCCTGTTGAGGAGATTGACATGGCAACCGGTACCGTTAAGTGGTTCAACTCGGAAAAGGGCTTCGGCTTCATCGAGCAGGACGGCGGCGGCCCCGACGTCTTCGCCCACTACTCGAACATCGCGTCCTCGGGCTTCCGTGAGCTCCTCGAGGGCCAGAAGGTGAACTTC